>JAAUUT010000196.1 GCA_012031035.1 Candidatus Altimarinota bacterium
GGTTGTGCTTCTCTTGCCAAATGTTTGAGGATCTGTAATTCTACATCCATTATGCTCTCCGTCTTGTAGAGATTTATTGTCTTGGTTTCTTCATTTTAATTCTCGGAGAGTGACAAAAGAGGGATATTTCAAACCATAGAAGAATTAGTTCTCCATCATTCCCCCAGTGGCGTAGAGGAAGAAATCGATCGCTTTTTACTCGATCGCTTCAAAACGTTAGGCTTAGAAACGTGGCAAGATAGGGCAGGAAATATTATTGCCAAAATTCCCGGTTTAAATTCTCAAAGACCTATTGCTATCACAGGTCACAAAGATGAAATCGGCGCGATCGTTAAATCTATTGACGCGAATGGCTGCTTGCAAGTTCGCAAACTCGGCGGTTCTTTTCCCTGGGTATATGGCGAAGGCGTAGTCGATATCTTAGGCGATAATACCACTATTCAAGGAATTCTCTCGTTTGGTTCGCGCCACGTTTCCCACGAATCCCCTCAAAAAGTATTACAGGACAATGCGCCTCTGCGTTGGGAAGATGCTTGGGTAGAAACCAAGTTGAGTGCGACAGAATTAGCCGAAGCAGGCATACATCCAGGAAGTCGCGTCGTCGTCGGAAAGCACCGCAAGCACCCGATTCGCTTAAAAGATCATATTGCTAGTTATACCCTCGATAATAAGGCTTCTGTGGCAATTTTGCTGGCACTGGCGCAACATTTAAAAGACCCTGTAGTCGATGTTTATTTAGTTGCGTCGGCGAAAGAAGAAGTAGGCGCGATTGGGGCTTTATATTTCACGCAAAATCATCGTTTAGATGCGCTGATTGCCCTAGAAATCTGTCCGCTATCTTCAGAATATCCGATTGACGATGGAGAAGCGCCCGTTCTTTTATCTCAAGATGGTTATGGTATTTACGATGAAAATTTAAACGAAGAATTGCGACAAGCTGCCTTAAATGCTGAAATAGATTTACAATTAGCTACAATTAGCGGGTTTGGTAGCGATGCTTCTATTGCCATGAAATTAGGTCATATTGCTCGCGCTGCTTGCTTGGGATTTCCGACGCAAAATACCCACGGATATGAAATTGCTCATCTAGGCGCGATCGCAAATTGCGCAATCATTCTTAAAAGCTATTGCGAAACATTATTTAATTAAAACAACAAGTGGAGTGGGCATTGGTGACAAGTTAAAAGATCGAGGGCAATGGGGAAAACTTTCATTCATCTTTTACCCTTTACCCTTTTATCTTCCTTATTCCCAGTTACTGAATGCGATCGATGGTACGATACTGAATCGCTTCTGCTACATGATAGTTTTTTATTTCTTCCTCGCCAGCTAAATCGGCAATAGTACGCGAGACTTTTAAAATGCGATCCATTGCCCTTGCAGAGAGTCCTAGCTTGCGAATGGCAGCTTCTAATAAATTAAGACTCGTACTGTCTAACTGACAAAAACGACGCAAGTGATGCGATCGCATTTCAGCATTGCAACGCACGCTAGAATCATCTTGAAAGCGTTTTTGAGCGCGATCGCGACCTGCAATAACTCTTTCTCTAACGCTTTGAGAATCTTCTCCCATGTCTTGTTTAATCATCTCATCGGGTTTTAAGCGATTTACAGCAACTTGCAGGTCGATTCTATCCATCAAGGGGCCGGAAAGTTTCGCCCAGTATTGTTCTCTTTGACGCGGCGAACAAGTGCAAGCTTGGATTGGGTCGCCAAAGTATCCACAGGGACAAGGATTGGTACTCGCTACTAAAGTAAACTGTGCGGGAAAGACCACCGATTGACGAGTTCTTGAAATTGATACGTGTCCATCTTCTAACGGTTGTCTTAAAAACTCAAGAACGTTGCGTTTAAATTCTGTTAACTCATCGAGGAAAAGTACGCCCCTATGTGCTAGAGAAATCTCCCCAGGACGGGGAAAAGAACCGCCACCCACCAAAGAAGGCCCAGACGCAGAATGATGGGGACTGCGAAAGGGACGTTCTTTAACCAAAGAACCTTTATCTTTCAGCAATCCCGCTACAGAATGAATTTGGGAGACTTCTAATGCTTCGACGAAAGATAGGGCGGGTAAGATTCCGCTTAAGCGTCTAGCAAGCATTGTTTTTCCGCTTCCAGGCGGGCCGACGAAGATGAGATTGTGTCCGCCTGCGGCAGCAATTTCGAGGGCGCGACGGGCATGGCTTTGTCCTTTGACATCTTTTAAGTCAGCCGCAATAATCGAAGTGCGATCGAATACTGTCTTAGCATCAAATTCAATAGGGGTATAAGTTTCGGGCTTATTTAAGAAATTGACAACTTCCTCAAGGTGCTTAAATCCATACACGGAAATACCCTTGACAACAGCCGCTTCTTGTGCATTGCCTGTGGGAACGACTAATCCCTGAATCCCCATCTTTTGTGCGGCGGCGGCGATGGGTAAAACGCCTGCGACAGATCGAAGACTTCCGTCAAGAGAAACTTCGCCCAAGAATAAATAATCTCCTAATAATTGTGGGTTAACTTGTTCGGAGGCAGCTAAAATGCCGATACTGATGGGAAGATCGAAACTAGGACCTTCTTTGCGCAAGTCGGCAGGAGCAAGATTTACGACGATTTTGCGCATGGGAAAGGCAAATCCAGCATTTTTAACGGCTGCTTTTACTCGTTCTCGTGATTCCTGCACGGCTGTATCTGGTAATCCTACTAACGCGATTCCTGGCAATCCTCCCGATACATCAACTTCTACCGCTACCTGCACTGCATCGATTCCGACAACTGATGCACTCCAAACCCTTGCTAACATTTGATTTTCTGCTCGTTATTTGTCTATTTAGTCTTAATATTCCCGAAACAGCGATTAGAGTTCAAAGGTAGAGACGCGATATATCGCGTATGAAACAAAATTCAAAGTTCAAAAACACTTCCGACTTCATTCATGGCTTCCGACTTTCCCTGACAGGGACGGGCGACGGGATAAAAGTTTCTATGATATTTTTAACAAAGGATGAAAACCGTTCTTTAACTCACTCGTTCTAATTATTCCTTGTGGTAGATATCTAAAGCTCGATCGCGCTCAATAGTATAAATACGCTCGAAGTGGTATTGGATCTTTAGTTAGCAACTCTGACTCATGAATCATTTTTCATCTACAACTCCTAAAAGTTTGTTGCAAGAACCGATTTCTTGGCTGTATAGCCTCTGGAAATTTTCTCGTCCTCATACAATTATTGGAACGAGTCTCAGCGTTTTGGCGTTGTATTTAATTGCTATTGCCACTTCTGAAAATTATTTAGGGATAGAAAGTTTAGGATATTTAATAGGAGCTTGGCTGGCTTGTTTGTGCGGCAATATTTATATTGTCGGTTTAAATCAGCTAGAAGATGTTGCGATCGATCGCATTAATAAACCTCATCTTCCCATCGCTGCTGGAGAATTTTCTCGACAACAAGGTCAGACGATTGTTACCATTACAGGGATTTTAGCTATTACAATTGCTGCCTTATCGGGGCAATGGTTGCTGGCAACAGTAGGCGTTAGTTTAGCAATTGGGACGGCTTATTCTCTTCCTCCTATTCGATTAAAAAGATTCCCTTTTTTTGCCGCATTATGTATTTTTACAGTGCGAGGAGTAATCGTTAATTTAGGATTATTCTTGCACTTTAGTAAAACTTTGAGCGATCGCGAAGTGTTATTGCCTCCAGTATGGGTATTAACTTTATTTATTTTGATATTTACAATCGCGATCGCAATTTTTAAAGATGTTCCCGACATGGAAGGAGATAAGCAATATAACATCACAACTTTTACTTTACTCTTAGGCAAGCAAACTATATTTAATCTGTCTCGTTGGATTATTACGATTTGCTATCTCGGCGTGATTTTAACAGCGATCGCTCGACTACCTGGCGTTAATGCAACCTTCCTAATTGTCAGTCATGTAAGCTTATTAGGATTGCTGTGGTGGCACAGTAGGAAAGTTAATTTAGAAGATAAGATTGCGATCGCGCGATTTTATCAATTTATTTGGAAATTATTTTTCTGGGAATATTTGCTATTTCCTATTGCTTGTTTATTGAAATAAAAGTGTGTTTAAGAAGATTATTTTATTTCCTTAAACCGTTCTTTTGCTGATTGAAAAGCTTCTTTCATCGCCGCTTGAATTTTCTGAGGATCGGGTTTTTTGCCTCCCATGAGATCGCCAAAATAAACGCAAGCCCCTTCCCCTAACGCCACCGTATAAGCAGCAGCCCAAGATGCAGCAATAACGCTGCCAAAACCTGGTATAAATTTAACTAGCTCTCGTCCGATCGCTTGGGCTAGAAATCCTCCCGCGATCGCGCTGACGATTCCTCCTGCTTGCGATGGCGTAAGCTTTTGTCCGTATAATTGCCCCAACAGCCCCACCATCGAGACTTGCAGGGAAGTGAGGACGGGCATTGTTGCGAGGGGTAAAGGAACTGCGGCCAGTGCTGCTGCTGCGATCGCAAATGATAAGATATGATGCCTACCGACATCTCGATACAGGTTGCCTATTTTCTCGCCCGCTTCTTTGTCCAATAACTGATGAATGGCGCGGGATTCTGCTTCGGGAAGCAAGTCAACTAGCGCATCTCTAAAAGCTTCCAAGCCATAAAAGACTGGATTATAGCCGTCTTCTTCTAGAGTAAAATCGATGAGAACGGCGCGATCGCAAACCCCTGCAAAAATTTGTTGCATGGTAGCAAAAGAGCGCTGAATCTCCTCAAAATCTGGCGGATAAGCTGGATGATCGGCTTTAGTATCGGGATAAAGCTCGTGCAAGCAAGTTACCACTAACAAACAAGGAATATCTGGATACTGCTTGCGTAATTGTTGGGCAATTTGTCGCAGCGTATCGGTGGCAAAATCATTAATTTTGATGGTTAGAATCAGAACTCTCGCCCCTCGACTCTTCTGTTTTAAGTCTCCGATGAGTTCTTGAATAATTACCTGTGTATCCTGATTTACATCGCCGAGTCCCACCGTATCGGTAAAAACAAGCAACGGCAAGTCGCTAGAGGGATAATCATACCGTTCGGTATTTTGCGTATGAGGACGAAATCCCTGACCGACAATCTCGGCAGAAACACCCGTTAATCCTCGCACGATGGAGCTTTTTCCCGCTTGGGGCTTTCCAATTAATAAGGCTTCAGTGGTTGGAAGTTCGGCACGAACGGTTTCTAAAATCTCTTTAACGCGATCTTCGCTGACGCTAAACCACTTGACAACCCTTTGAGCCATTTGCTCGACGGGAAGAGTTTCTATTAATCTAGCAGTAGTGTGGTTCCAGACACCAGTCAGGCGGTTTTTCCAAGAATTATTGCCTGGTGTTTGGCCAAATGGTTCGGAATTTTGGGAGGGGGATTCAAGATCGCGTTGTTCGTTCATTCGCATGAAAACGGCGAATAGTTTTTAATTATCTCTAGTTTATCAATTTAAACCTTATAAAATAGCCAACTATTGCTAGATTCTGATTTTAAAATACAGTCTATATTGGGGATTCTTTTTACTCCAAAAGATAGATGAGTGAAGGATCTTATTTCAAATAAGCTACTGATTGTTCGCAAGAAAATCATACAAATAGATAATTGTAGTAATTCTTGGATTTTCTTTCAATAAAAGTTTAGAACGAATTTTTTCTCTAAAAATTAGAGAATAATCGATAAGTAATTGTAACGATCCTATTGCATTTCTAAATTAGTCTGAGGACATACAGATCGGCGTTTTCCTTGATTTAGGGATTATACGATTGTTGAATTCTCAAAAAGATATTTGCGATCTGCTAAAGTGCGAGCGAACAATCAGAGCCATCTAAAAAACTTTTGAATTTATTGGTTGGCAATCAACACAAGCGAGGTTTTTATCATGAAAAATTCAGGAAAATTCCAAAATACAGTGAATAATTCTGCGCTAAGTCTTTCGTCGCCTCAGAAATATTTAAATTCTATCGATCCGTGCGATCGCGAATTTAATTTCGAGCTTTGGGCGAATTTAGTACGAGAACAAATGCAAACTGTTCTCCATCGATCTAGTTAATTAACACTACGCATCTCCCCTAAAACAGTAGCGATTCGATCTCGAAGACTGAAAGACTTGACACTCCGCACACCAAGCTAAGCTGTGGTGTGGGATTCTTGGTTCACTGAGGAAACTTGCTCATGCCTGGTTTTCACCAACCAAAGTAGAGGTTCTCTCTCCCCAAGCGTTTTGGTTGTCTAGCAACCAAGTTCCCGTATGCCCTGCGGTACTCAATCCTTTCTTCAATATGTTGATAGCCGCATTTTTATCCCGACAATCCGTATAGCCACAGTGAGGACAAATATGCGTTCTAGTCGATAGAGTTTTAGCTACTTTCTCCCCACAATTGGAGCAATTGATACTTGTATATTGTGGTGGGACGGCAATGGTTATCTTGCCAAATTTAATGCCAAAATACTCTATCCATTTTCTAAACTGATACCAACCACTATCGTTAATCGATTTAGCTAGTTTATGGTTTTTAACCATGTTTCTTACTTGTAAGTCTTCGTAGGCGACTACATCGTTAGATGTGCATACGCAACGCGCAAGTCTTTTTGCGTGTTCAACACGTTGCCTACTTATCTTCAAGTGATACAAAGCTAAACTAGCTTTTGCTTTTAAGTAGTTGTTAGTAACAGGTTTCCCTTTTTCAAATTTACCTGAAACTCGACGCTGAAGTTTCTTGAGACGTTTTTCTCCGACTCGGTAAAATTTAGGATTCTCTTCTATTTGACCGTTTGAGTCTACATAGAAATATTTCAACCCCACATCTATACCAACGGCTTTGCTAGTTGGTTCTAACTCTTCAGATACATCAATAGAAATACAAAACTGGCAGTAATATCCGTCTGCACGACGTACTAGTCTAACTCGTTTAATGTCTTCTTGATTGTAAAAGTAGATATCACGAGAACCAACTAATTTGACTCTTCCAATTCCGTTTTTATCGGTAAAAGTAATGTGCTTTTTAGTTTGGTTGTCGAGTTGCCAACCACTACGCTTGTATTCTACTGAACGATTGTTTTCTGGAAGCGTGGATAGTCCTTTTTTTCCAGGAATTTTTCTCTTACAATTGTCATAGAATCTAGCAATAGCAGACC
>JAAUUT010000075.1 GCA_012031035.1 Candidatus Altimarinota bacterium
GCAGCCTAAGCTTGAAGCTCCTTCTGAAGAAGCCGAATGGGGCGAAATGTTTGCCAGCGAAACGCAGCCAGAAGTTGAAGCCGCTAGCTTTGATAGTTTTGCGCCAGAACCCCCTATGGAAGCTCCTTCTGGGGAATCCGAATGGGATGAGATGTTCTCAGAAACCTTAACCGAAACTCCTGCGGCAGAATCTGAATGGGATGAGATGTTCTCTGAACCTATAGCTGAAGCTCCTTCAACTGAAACTCCTGCGGCAGAGTCTGAATGGGATGAGATGTTCTCGGAAACCTTAACCGAAGCCCCTTCAGCCGAAACACCTGCGGCAGAATCTGAATGGGGCGAGATGTTTGCTAGCGAAACGCAACCAGAAACTTCTACAACTGAAGACTTTGGAATTCAGTCTTTAGAGGCTTTTGGCGAACCCGTAGCCGATAATAATACATTAGAATCTGACTGGGGCGATTTATTCTCTGACTCCTCTAGCGAGCCAGAACAAAATGGACAAGCCAATGAATTTCAAGACTTATTTTCAGAGAATTCTTCAGCTTCGGAGATGGAATTTTCAGATATGTTGCAAACTCATGAGAACGAGGCTCAACCTTCAGAAGCCTCTTCTAACGGACATCTTGAACTTGATGCTTTTAACGATTTATTTGGAGAAGAAATCTCAAATAACAATGCTTTAAAAGAAGAAGGTCACAAAGAAGAAAAAATCTGACGAAAGTTTGGTCATTGAGGAACAATATAATACGACAATTGTTAAAGAGCGTGTTTTTTGTAAATACGCTCTTTAACAATTTTTTTTAAGGTTGCATCTCAAGAAATAAACGAGAGATGATTTGAGCGAGATCGAAGTCTTTTTGTGTGATTCCCCCAGCATCGTGAGTAGTTAAACTGACGGTGACTCGATTGTAAGAAATGATTAAATCTGGATGGTGTCCTGCTGCTTCAGCAGGTTCTACAAGACGATTAACAAATGCGATCGCATCCACAAAATTCTTGAATTCATAAGTACGCTGAAGTTTTCCCTCTTTAATCGTCCAACCTCGTATCTGTTTTAACTGTTCGGTTATTTCTACCTGAGTTAGTTTGGTTTGAGCAAGCGTAAGGGGATTAGCCCAAACAGGGCAAGCATTGACTAAAATTAAACCAGTCAGGACTATTCCTATTGGCAGATATTTCTTGAAATTAGCAAACATAATCGATAAAACAAGGCAAATTTAGACAGATCGTTTATCTACAATGATTTTATAATTCTTAGAAATTTCTTTTGAGGCATTGGCAGAAGTGTCAATGAACGCTATTATGTATCAACTCTGGTTGTATGAGATTTAGTAAAGTATTTACTATAACTAGATAATTTTAACTGAATCATATAACTTCTCGATATTCAGTGGTTATCGTTGCTAAATCCCAATTTTCAGACATAATTAATGCTTTTATAAATGTAATGACTGCTGTGCCTATTCCACGCCAGCCTTTCTCAACAGATGAGAATGCTAGTAATATCAGTATAAAAACGCAAACTACGCCAGTGCTAGCACTAAAAGAACTGGTGGCTAGTTTGTATCGAGAACAATACAAAATTCAGAATTTGTTAAGTTCTTTAGGTTTTGCGTTGCGTAGCTTCAATAACCTCAATCAATTTTTGGAGCTAACGCCATTAATGGCAGCGCGAGTAACCGACGCTGATGGCAGTGCTTTAATCTTACTGAAGCAAAACGGACAGATATCTTTAGAACAATTACACGGTCAAGATCCTCAGACGACTCAAAAGCTCCGTCGTCAGTTAGAGCAAATCGTTCGGCAAGTTAATAACACAGAAAGTCAAACTAATCAGAATTCAAACGATCCCGCCGTCCTTTTACCCTCGTCACTTGACGAACAAATTAGACAAGCGTTTGGCTCGCAAATGCGACTCTACAGCACTCCAGTTTTAGTTAAAAATGTCGAGAGAGGACGTTTTTATATTTTTAGCGTCGATCCCGAATACGCTTGGACTCAGACTAGACGCAAACTACTTCAACTCGTCGCCGATCAAACGGCTGTGGCGATCGCTAATAACGAATTAACGATCGAATTGCGCTCTAAAGAACGTCAAGATCGAGAGTTAGAAATAGCTTCAGAAATCCAACTGCGCTTGCTCCCCAGGCAATGCCCAACCATTCAAGGAGTCGAACTAGCAGCCAATTGTAGGACTGCCAATCGCGTAGGCGGAGATTACTACGATTTTATTCCTACCAATTACGATCGCCTCAGACAAGATGAACATGGAGATATAGACAATTATACCGCCTGTTGCGTTCCCTGGAGCATCGCGATCGGCGATGTGATGGGTAAAGGCGTTCCAGCAGGTTTGATTATGACTATGACGCGAGGAATGCTCAGAGCAGAAGTTCTCAACCGTCATTCGCCAGGACAGATTTTACAACATTTAAATCGAGTTATGTATGCCGATCTCAACCAATCTCATCGTTTTGTGACGCTTTTTTATTCGGAGTACGACCCACAAACGCAAATTCTCTCTTACAGCAATGCAGCGCATAACCCTCCTTTATTATGGCAAGCCACTACCCAGACGATTCAACGTTTGGATACGGAAGGAGGAATGTTAATTGGCGTAGATGCTAACTCCGAATATGAAGACGCTCAAATTCAATTGGCTTCAGGCGATACCATCATCTACTATACCGATGGGTTTACCGATGCGGTAAATCCCTCCGGCGATCGCTTTGAAGAAGAAAATTTAATTAAAGCTTTCGAGCAAGCTTGTCAGCAATATCATAGTTCTCAGGAAATCCTCGATTATCTATTCGAGAGAGTCGATCGCTTCGTCGAAGGAAAAATAGTAGCAGCGATGATATGACACTAGTGGTCATGCGGGTACAATCATCCTCGGAATAAGCTATTTTTTTACAGGAGCAAATCTGTATGGAATTTTTGGACGTATATAGACCTAAATCGGAATTATTTACCTTTCTACCGTTGGAAACATCAGCGAATTTGAGCCAACAACACACAGTCACGGTTATTGGTGCGATCGATAAAGATGTCGATGTAATCGCTCAGATGCAAGATGCCTTCAATAACTTTATCGAGTCTGGTCAAGTTTGGGCATTGCTAATTGGATTCGCTCTCGGCTATATTTTTCGGAATATGACCGCTTATTAACCCCGCTCGATTACTAATTTGCCGTGACAGAAAAAAAAACCTGGAGCGATCGCTTTGAAGGGTCTTTGCATCCCGCCATCGCCGCCTTTAATGCCAGTATTGGTTTCGATATCGAACTCATTGAAGTCGATCTAACGGGATCGATCGCCCACGCCAAAATGCTTGCTCAGCAAGGAATTATAGCTGACTCGGAAGCCGAACAAATAGTTGCTGGATTAGAACAAATTCGTCAAGAATATCGAGACGGTAAATTTAATCCAGGAATCGACCAGGAAGACGTTCATTTCGCCGTCGAGAGACGGTTAACCGAAATCGTCGCGAGGTGGGCAAAAAATTACACACGGCGCGATCTCGTAACGACCAAGTAGGAACTGATATTCGTCTCTATTTGCGCGATCGCATCGATGAAATCCGCAACCAATTGCGCGAGTTTCAGGGGGTATTACTGCGCCATGCCGAAACTCACGTAGAGACGCTGATTCCCGGCTATACGCACCTACAACGGGCGCAACCGATTAGTTTGGCACATCACTTGCTGGCTTACTTTCAAATGGCACAGCGCGACTGGGAGCGTTTGGGAGAGATTCGCAAAAGGACGAATATTTCGCCCTTGGGAAGCGCTGCCCTAGCTGGAACAACTTTTCCTATCGATCGCCACTACAGCGCTTCTTTGCTAGGGTTTGAGGGCGTTTATAGCAATAGTTTGGATGGGGTGAGCGATCGCGATTTTGCGATCGAATTTCTAAGCGCGGCTAGCTTGATTATGGTTCATCTGAGTCGCCTGAGTGAAGAAATTATCCTTTGGGCATCTCATGAATTTAGTTTTGTGACGCTCAAAGATAGCTGTGCCACGGGTTCTAGTATTATGCCGCAAAAGAAAAACCCCGACGTACCCGAACTAGTACGGGGGAAATCGGGGCGCGTCTTCGGGCATTTACAAGGAATGCTCGTCTTGATGAAAGGCTTGCCCCTGGCCTATAACAAAGATTTGCAAGAAGATAAAGAAGCCCTCTTCGATGCTGTCAAAACCGTTACAGCTTGTCTGGAGGCAATGACGATACTGCTCGACGAAGGATTAGAATTTAAACGCGAACGATTAACCGAAGCAGTATCCGAAGACTTCTCGAATGCGACAGATGTTGCTGATTATTTAGCAGCGCGGGGAGTTCCTTTTCGCGAAGCTTATAATTTAGTAGGGAAGGTGGTTAAGACGAGTCTTGCCGCAGGTAAATTGCTCAAGGATTTAAGCTTAGAGGAATGGAAGCAATTGCATCCAGCCTTTGAAGCAGATATTTACGACGCGCTCGCTCCCCAACAAGTAGTAGCCGCTCGCAATAGTTACGGCGGAACGGGCTTCGAGCAAGTTCGTCAAGCTATTAAAGCCGCAAAGACTCTTATTCAATCTGCTTAAAACCTGTTTCATAATTCAGAATTCATAATTCAGAATTCATTTATGTTTCGTGCTTGGCAATTTATTAAAACCGTCATCGGAATTATCTTTCGCCATCCAGTTACGGGAACGACAATTATCCCAATTCTGCCGGATGGACGGATTGTATTAGTTCGACGACGAGATACAGGTCAATGGAGTTTGCCAGGTGGCATGGTAGATTGGGGCGAAGATATTGCTACGGCCGCGCATCGGGAGCTAGCAGAAGAAACGGGTTTGGAGTTGGTTCGGATTAGACGATTAGTAGGCGTTTATTCAGCACCCGATCGCGATCCTAGAATTCATTCTATTACGGTGGCGATCGAAGCAGACGTTCGAGGTAAGCTAGCTGTGAAAGATACTCTAGAAATTTCTGAGATTCAGGCATTTTTTCCCGCAGAGCTACCATTAAGCAATCTAGCTCACGACCACGAGCGACAATTAAAAGATTATTTCGAGGGGTTAACTGTTCTCGCCTGAACGAGAGAAGACGGAACTAAAAATCATCTAAACTTTTTGCGTATCATTACAAATACTCGCTGCGATCGCATCCTCTCATATCGGTAGTAGTTTCAATCCCTCATAGGAATTAGTGTTTATTGGAAATGACTTGCTTGCTGAATTTGCGCTAACAACTGTTCTTCACTTTGTGCGGGTTCTAAACAAGATAATCCTCGACAGACGATACCAACCGCTTTATCGGGTAAGTCAGTCTCAACTTGATAAGCAACCGTCGGGAAATACTGAAGAATTAATCTTTTCAACGGTTCTTCCGCAGCGCGAACTAACGTTGCCTGACCGTACCAATCCAAGGCGGTAAATAAACTCGGACAAGCTTGGGGGGACTGTTCGAGGACGGTGCTAAATGCTCGTAAAGCTTGTTCTGCGCGATCGAGATATTCTAGATTTTCGGTAAGCAGGGCCAGACGAATTAAATTCGCGATCGCAACCCCATTAGCAGCAGGAGTCGCATTATCGATATAACTGCGTTCCCGTACTAACAAATCTTCGCTATCGTCCGCTGCCGTGTTGAAATATCCTCCCATTTCAATACTCCAGAAGAATTCATCAAATTCCTGTTGTACTTCAACGGATTTTTCTAACCAGTATTTATCGCTTGGGGAAGCCGCTTGCAAATCCAAAAGTGCTTTGATAAAGAAGGCATAATCTTCTGATTGCGCCAATACGGTTGCTTGTCCTTCATAGTTGAGGCGATGCAAGCGTCCGTTAAGCCATTGATTCTCTAAAATAAACTTAGCCGCACGAGTTGCTAATTCCCAGTAGGACACTTCGCCAAAAACGCCATAAGCTCTCGCCAAACCCGATATCGTTAAACTATTCCAAGCAACTATCATTTTGGTATCGGTAACAGGAGGAATGCGACCTTTCCAATTAAATGTTTTTGCTTCTTGATTGTTTCTAGCGGGTGGAAACGTTTTTATTTCCGTCGATTTTGCGCCGTAGCGCACTTCAAACAGTTTATCTAAAATCGCTTCTAGATTTTTTGAAAATTGACCGCCTCCCCTACGTTGCAATACGTTACTTCCTTCAAAATTCCCTTTTTCTGTAATCGTAAAAGCGGTTTTTAGATGCTCTAATTCTATATCCGTTAATGCTCGTTCTAATTCCTCGTAACGCCAGACGTAAAACGCACCTTCTTCTGGTTCTGACCCCCCCTGCGCCCCCCCCTTGCCAAGGGGGGATGGGGAGGTAAAGTTATCTGCATCTTGTGCGGCGTAAAAATAGCCTTCTGGTGAGGTCATTTCGCGCTTTAGCCAAGCGATTGTCCCCGCGATCGCGCGTTGAAATGCAGGTTCTTGCATCCCCGCACTCCAAAGGTTTGCTAGATACTCTAGAATCTGTCCGTTGTCGTAGAGCATCTTTTCAAAATGCGGAACCGTCCAAGTAGAATCTACCGTATAACGATGAAATCCGCCGCCAACGCTATCGTAAATTCCTCCTAATACTAAATCTTCTCCTCTTTGGTAGGATAACTTCTGTCCGTCGTAGCGAGATTCAATCTGAAAGCGACTTCCTTGAAGTGCTAAATTAGCGTAGGGAATCATCGGAAAGCTGGGACGACCAAAATCGTTGGCGCTGACGCTAATTACTCCTGTATTCGCTTCGATTCCTTTAAAAAGTAGTTCTTTGCTGAGCGAGTCATTTTCTGAGGCAGGTAGAATTGTCGATTGTTGAAGAATTCCTAGAATTTCTTGTTTAAAAGAATTCAGCTTTTCTTTTTCTACATCGTAGAAATGACGCACCGATTGTAATACTTGCAGAAATCCGGGACGACCGTAACGAGGATCTACGGGAAAATAGGTTCCGCCATAGAAGGGAATGCGATCGTCAGGCGTAAGGAAGATATTGAGCGGCCAACCCCCTTGACCCGTCATCATTTGTAGCGCCTGCATATAGATGCTATCAATGTCGGGTCGTTCTTCTCGATCGACTTTGATGGGGAGAAAATTAGCATTCATGTACTCGGCGATCGCGCTATCCGAGAAAGCTTCTCCTTCCATTACCGTACACCAGTGACAGCTAGAGTAACCAATCGAGAGAAAGATTGGTTTATTTTGCTCTTTTGCACTCAAAAGCGCTTCTTCGCTCCAAAACCACCAATCGATAGGGTTATCGGCGTGTTTGCGGAGATAAAGACTTTGAGTAGAAGCAAGACGGTTAGACATGGCCATCAACAACGAACACTATTCTCTGACAGTCTAACGTGAGTGGCGATCGGAAAAAATTTTTCTGAATGATTAAAGATATGATTAGCGCGATCGCACAAATAGCAAATATCTTCAAGATATGATAGAGCAGAAATTAAACATAAGTAACGTGCAAAAGCCTTCGAGACTTGGTGTTGAAGTATTACCTGGCTGCAATCTCGCACAGATTACAGCCCAACAGGTACAAGAGTTAAAACAATCGCTTTGGAAATACGGCGTTGTTGCAGTCAGAGAACAAAATCTTACAGCATCACAGCTACTTGAATTTGCTAAAAAAACATTTGGAAATTCAATTGCAGGAATTGGGTATGATGCGTACGATCCCGAAATTGACTCGGATTTACAAAGTCCAGGCGTATTCATTTTAGGCAACCCGAAAGGGGCTACAGACGAAATAGGGGAACGAGGAAGTTGGGAATGGCATCAAGATAAAGATTGCTTGCCTAGAACCCCAGGACTCGATATGAACGCGCTTTATGTTGTAATGCTTTATGGCATAGAAATTCCTCAAGGGATTGACGGACAACCCCATACAACTGAATTTCTCGATCTGATTGAAGCCTACAACAATCTCGATGGCGAGCGTCAAAAACAACTAGAACCAATATCCCTTTATCATCTAGCACCTGGTCATTCAAAAATGGGAAAAGACGTTCCTATGAAGATACATCCAGTAGTATCCACACACAAAGTTACTGGCAAAAAAGGATTGTATCTTGCCTCAAGTTCCGCAATTCCTATTGGAATGGAAAATTGTTTAGAAAAGGCTAAGGAGTTTTGGATTGAATTACTCAAGGAAGTGTTAAGAAACACGCCAACTTACTATCATACTTGGAAAAAGGGTGATATTGTATTTTGGGAGAATTCTCAGGTGATGCACAGAGGTACGGCTTACGATGCTATAAAATCTACGCGAATCGCCTTACGGTTAGGAGTAGTAGATAGCTAGTTAATTTTAAAATAAGCAACTTATAAAATTACAAGGTTATTCTAAAGAAATTAGATTGATTAATATTGACATTATCTTGCGTATTTTTGTGTAAATTTAGTTAAAAATCTACTTCAGCAAAATTAATCCTTTAATCAAAAAAGACGCAATTAAACCGTTCGGATCGCAAATTTTATTTTTTTTCATCTTTCACTTTAAAATTAATATTAAATGCTCGTAGTCGATTTTTATCAATGAAAAAATATTTATATTTTAGTTATTATTATATCGCTCTTTTCTTTATTAGTGTATTTTTTCTAATTTCTTGTCAAAAATCTCCACAAATTCAACACCTACAACCGCTACAACAAGACCCTTATATTCAAGTTTATTTCAATCACAATCAAGCGAAAGGTGCTGACTACACCGATCCCTATCGCAAGATTACTCGTCCTGGAGATAATTTAGAAAAAATTATCATTGATGAAATTAATTTAGCAAAATCGACAATTGATGTTGCCGTGCAAGAATTGCGTTTACCAAAAATTGCCCAGGCTTTAGCGGAACGTCACAAAGCAGGAATTAAAGTTAGAGTTATTTTAGAGCATATTTATAACCATCCTTTGAGCGAATTAACGCCAGAAGAAGTTAATAAATTTACTAAAAGAGAGCGCGATCGCTACAAGGAATACCTCGCATTTATCGACACAAATAAAGATGGAAAACTCAGTTCTCAAGAAATTAATGAAGGCGATGCTTTAGTCATTTTACGCAATGCAAATATTCCCGCGATCGATGATACAGCCGATGGCTCTTCGGGTAGTGGTTTAATGCACCATAAGTTCGCGATTATTGACAATAGTATTGTTTTAGTAGGATCTGCGAATTATACGCTTAGCGATATTCACGGCGATATTAGCCGTCCTGAAACTAGAGGTAATGCAAATAATTTACTGAGAATTAATAGCCCTCAATTAGCACAACTTTTTACTGAAGAATTTAACCTTATGTGGGGCGACGGTGATGGAGGCAAATTGGATAGCGAATTTGGCATCGATAAACCCAGACGCGATCCCAAACAATTGAAACTTGGCGAGACAATTGTTACCGTCCACTTTTCTCCTAATTCGTCAACTGTTCCCTGGCATTTCACGAGTAATGGATTAATTGGTAGGACGCTTGAGAAAGCAACTCAATCGATTAATTTAGCTTTATTCGTTTTTAGCGAACAAAAGCTTGCAAATATCCTCAACAGCGAACACCAGCAAGACGTAAAAATAGAAGCATTAATCGATCCAGAATTTGCTTTTCGGAACTATAGCGAGGGATTAGATATGCTGGGGGTTGCTATGAGCGAAAAATGTCAATACGAACGTGAAAATCGTCCTTGGCATGTCCCTATTGATACAGTAGGAATTCCTCAACTTCCTCAAGGAGACAAGTTGCATCATAAATTTGGCATTGTAGATACAGATCTTGTAATTACAGGCTCGCACAATTGGTCAAATGCAGCTAATTATCATAATGATGAAACTTTATTAATAATACAAAATTCACTGATTGCGGCTCATTTTGTTAGAGAATTCGAGCAATTATATAAGAATGCCGTTTTAGGCGTTCCCGTACCAGTTCAAAACAAAATTAAAGCACAATCGCAGAAATGTTCTAATGCGATCGCGACTTCAAATTCATCTACTTCCAATCGATTAATTAATCTCAATACAGCAAGTCAAGAAGAATTAGAATCTTTACCAGGGATTGGCGCTAAATTAGCACAACGAATTATTGAAGCACGTCAACAGCGATTATTTACCTCTGTGGAAGATTTACAAAGAGTTTCTGGAATTAGTCAAAATAAGATTCAAAAACTAGAAGGTAAAGTTACTTGGTAATTTATTACTTTAGCTAAAAGTCTGGATAGATGTTCTTACCTCAAAACAACAGATTCTACCTAAAAGGAGAAGGTTTTTAACTCAATTTTTCAGTAACTTAGCAACAGTTCTTTAAAGTTAAAAGAATTAATAATCAAGAAGTATGGCCCAATTCTATCTCCAACAAAGGGCGCGCGCGACTTACTCTTGAAGATGCAATCTCAAGGATTATATTTGATTATCGCTAGTTCGGCAACGGAACAAGAACTTTCAGTTCTATTAAAGGCGGCACGAGTTGACGATTTCTTGAGTCAGGACGAGGCAACCACTTCTAACGCCTTAATTGCTTTCTCCAAAACGATAACCTTTTCCATAAACGGTATGAATTAAAGGCAGTTCGCCATCGGCTTCGATTTTGCGACGCAACAGACGAATTAATGCTGCTAAGACATTGCTATTAGGTTGCTCGTTGTTCGTCCATAAATATTGATAAATTTGTTCGTGGGTCAGCAATTGACCGGGATGCTGCATGAAAAAAGACAGTAGCTGAATTTCCTTTTCGGAGAGGTGAATCGTTCTCTCTTGACGATAGGCCACTTGATTTTCGCTATCTAGTTCTAAGTCAGCTACTTTTAAGGGTCCCGTTGCTACGGTTTCAAAAACAGACGAACGGCGTAACAAAGCGCGTACTCGCGCTAATAACTCTCGCAGTTCAAAGGGTTTCATCAGATAATCATCTGCTCCTGAATCTAACCCAATGACGCGATCGTCTACTGTATCTTTAGCAGTGAGAAAAAGAACGGGAGTTTTTTTTCCGCGCGATCGCAATTCCTGACAAATTTCTATACCCGATTTGCGCGGCAGCATCCAGTCAAGAATTAGTAAATCGTACTCTTTTTGTAGGGCTAATTCTAGACCTGCCATACCATTGTCGGCAACATTCACCTCATAACCTTCGCGAGATAGCACTTGAGAGAGGGGATCGGTTAATTGAGCTTCATCATCGACTAAAAGAATCTGCATCGTTGTTTGTCGTCTAGATTCTTTTACTGTAAAACAAAACGCGGATAGATAATTTCTATCCGCGATCGCGATTAATTAGAATGAAACACTAATCTTACTTATTCTTCTTCGCCGTATTCCTCATCTTCATCTAAAGGAAAATCGTCGATGAAAGGAGACATCGAACTGCGAGAATCTCCTTCTGTATAAGCTCTGGCAAGGCGATCGTCGAGGATCATATTATCATCATCTTCGAGATTATTAGCAAACATTCGCGATGACGAAGCATCAGCATCGATCCCATAGACGAGAGAACGATTGTAACCTGAATCTTCTGGGCTTTCAGGGTTGGCGATCGCATCTTCATGAGCATTGTATCCGGTTCCTGCCGGAATCAAGCGCCCAATGATAACGTTTTCCTTCAAACCTCGCAGCCAATCGGATTTTCCTTCAATCGCCGCCTCAGTTAAGACGCGAGTCGTTTCTTGGAACGATGCCGCACTAATGAAACTGTCGGTATTGAGCGATGCCTTGGTGATTCCCAACAAAACGGGCGTATACTGGGCGGCAGCGCCTCCAGTGATCGACATAGCTTCGTTAACCTGTTCGATTTGACGCAACTCGACGAGTTCGCCAGGTAACATGGTCGTATCGCCACCATCATCGACTCTGACTTTTGCCGTCATCTGACGCACGATTGTCTCAATGTGCTTATCAGCAATGTCAATTCCTTGAGATTGATAAACTGACTGCACCTGATCGACCAAGAAACTCTGGGTCGCCTGCAATCCTTTCAAAGCCGCTTCGTAAACACCTTTCTTATCCAAATAATATTGGAAGAACACCTCTAGAATCTCGTGAGGATTGGCTGGCCCGTCGGTTAAAGGTTCCCCTACTCCTACCTGCTGATTGTCAGAGACTAAGAGGTTTTGTCCTGTCAGAATGGGATACTGAGTCACTGTGCCGTCATCTTCGACAATCTTCAAGTCTACTGAATCATCTTCGAGATATTCCACCTGACAAGTCCCTGGCGTGCGAGATAAAATGCAGGCTTCTTTAGGTTTACGAGCTTCTAACAATTCTTCGATACGAGGCAAACCCTGAATGATATCCCCAGTTTTTGCCCGCTCGAAGACCAGCAAGACCAAATTATCGCCACGCTGTACCAAGTCGCCATTATCAACGTGCAGGACTGCACCCGCAGAAACGCGATAGGGGCGAGCGTTGCGCAGGGTAATTGCGTATCCATCAGCCGTTTTGCGAGTCGCCAAAACTTGACCAGACTCTTGTATGAAAGTGCCAGGAGCAATTTCGGTTCCCGCGACTACCAAAGCTCCTTCAGCAACTGAGGGTTTTTCGGCTACCGTTATCGTTGTCAAATCCAGATTGCGCACGATCAGGACGCGACGAATCGCCTCGTTACCACTGCGAATCCCTCGGACTTGACCGGGTTCTTTACATTGAATCTCGGTACGCGCTATTACTGCACCTGGAAGAATTTGCTGTCCGTCTTCAACCAAGACTCTAGTTTTGATGCTGCCCCCATGAGGATCGATATCGCTTTCTCGACGCAAGACCAATGATTCAAGAATGACTAATTGTAATCGCTGACAATCTTCATCTTCTTCGTCGGGTTGCAACTCGATATCTGCCGATATTGTCGTCGTCGATGTTGTTTCTAATTCGTCACCAGAAATCTCTAACACTAACTGAGTGCTAAGCAGTTGGCAGCCGTCTACCGACTTAACTCGTTCTCCATCTTTAAAATAGATGCGCTGTACCGATCGCATTTCGATCTGCCGTCCGCCTTCTTGGTTGATCGAACCTTGGGAAGGGACAGCAGGTTCTTTGGCGACATGATATTCTTCAACAGGACGCAAGAGCAATCCTAGCCCTTCGGTCGTTTCTACCCATTCAGCTTGGCGCAAGTCCGAAACGACTACGCCAGGTAAGATTTCGGAGCCAGGTTGAACTAACTGTCCCATCTCGATGGTAGCGGCAATGTCTGGATCTACGTCTAGATGTAAATCTCCAGGCTTGATAATTATCTCGCGCAGAATATCGTTCTTTTGGATGACCTCAACGACCCCGCTCTTTTGAGAGAAGATCTCTCTGACGACTTCGGTTCCGGCTTCGACGTATTGACCGTCTTCGACGATTAACAAGGAGATATCTTTGTTTACTTCGTGGGTTTCTTCTGGAATCCAGAGAATGGTTCCGCCTTCAACCACTTCGTAGCCTTGCTTGCGACTGCCTTTGGAAACTTCTATCCCCGCATAGCGAATCATCCCGCCCGTTTCTGTTCTGTAGCGAGCGTCAATCAGTTCGGCAACGATCGCGTGATTTTGGACTTTTGTTCCTGGGGCAGCTTTAAGTAGGAAGTTTTGTCCTTCGTCGGTTGAAATGATGTATTGTTCGCGTCCGCCCGTACTTTCCTGCCTGACTTTCGCTGTATCTAGGAGAACCGAAGCGGTAACGATATCAATTTCCCGACTGCCGGGGGTCAACCGCACTACGCCACCGTTAGCACTAATCAATCTCGTCTCGGCGAGTACGCTGCCAATTTCGACGCGATCGCCGTTGCTGACGACAGGTTCCGCGCCTGGGGGTAGGTTATAGACTTCGCCTGACAGAATCCAAACTAAGCCGCCCCTTTGAGCGATGCGCGTGGTGTTGCCTTGACGGTCTGTTTTTTCTTCGGGAACGACGCTGGCAAAGAAAACCTCGCCCGCTAAGTCCGTTGCTACGTCTTTGGTTGCTCGTTCGGTGGATCGCTGTACTTTAGCGGCGATAACTTCTGCGAGTTGTTGTCCGGCTTCGACCTTATCGCCTGCCCCCACAAACAGAATAGAACCGGGCGTAACCGAATAAGCAATTGTCTCGCCATCGGTGGTGAGTAGCAAGTCTCCCGCGACCTCTACTTGTTCGCGATCTTCGCCGTGGCGGGTGCGTACTTTTCGAGTAATTAATTCCGAACCGTAGCGCACCGTTCCGCTTTTTTGGGCGAGAACTTGGCGGGCAACTTCTCCAGTAAATACGCCGCCCGTGTGGAAAGTACGCATGGTTAGCTGCGTGCCCGGTTCGCCAATCGACTGTGCGGCAATAATTCCGATCGCTTCGCCCATATCGACCATGTGACCGTGCGCCAAACTCCAACCGTAGCAGTGTTGACAAACCGAACGAGCGGCTTCGCAGGTAAGCGGCGATCGTAGCAGCACTTCATCGACAGCTTTCCCTAGTTTGCTTGCGAGTTCTGGGTCGATGCTTTGGTTGCGCTTGGCGATCGTTTCACCGTTTACTACGACATCTTCAGCTAATACTCGCCCCATCAAGCGATCTGCGAGGGGAATTAAAATGCGATCCCCGTCTCTCATCGGGCTGACGCGGACACCTCTGATTGTTCCGCAGTCAACTTCCCGCACGATTACGTCTTGGGCAACGTCTACCAATCGACGAGTCAGGTAGCCGGAGTCTGCCGTTCGCAGTGCGGTATCGACCAATCCTTTTCTCGCACCATAGGAGGAAATAATATACTCGGTAACGGTTAGTCCCTCGCGGAAATTGGTCTTAATAGGCAATGAAATAATTTCTCCTTGTGGATTCGCCATCAAGCCTCGCATTCCTACTAACTGGCGCACCTGGCTCATATTGCCCCGCGCTCCAGAGAACGCCATCATATAAACCGAGTTAAGAGGATCGGTTTCTCTAAAATTTCTGATGACTTCATCTTTAAGCGATTCTGACGTACCATTCCAGGTATCGATTACTTTTTGAAAGCGTTCGACTTCGGTAATTTCTCCTCGCGCATAGCGTTGCTCGGTAACGCGAATTTCTTGTTCGGCAGACTCAAGTAGCTTACGCTTGGTTGGTGGAATGGTTAGGTCATCGACGCTAATCGACACGCCTGCTTTAGTTGCGTAGCGAAATCCTAAATCTTTAAGATCGTCTGCTAATTGAGCGCAACGAGCCGAACCGTATTGGCGGTAAGCCCAAGCAATTAATTTTTTTAGGCGACCTTTATCGACAATATGATTGTAAAATACCATCTCTTTTCAGTTATCAGTTATCAGTTTTTGGGTTCTAGTGACTGGTGACTGGTGACTGGGGATCGGGGATTTGTATAAAGGATTCCCTAATTTCTTAATAACTTAATAACCCGATCTTCCAGTGACCCGATATCCCAATATCCTAATCACCAATCACCAATCGCTAATTTAGGCTTCTTCTTCCAAGTCTGCTGTTGTTAGAGACTCATAGGTAGGACGGCTGGGCGTGCGACGACTGAAGTCTGCCATCAAATCAACTTCTACATCTTGAGAGGCTCCATCTTCTGTCGTTTCTACCTTGTGGACGGCAATATCTAAACCGAGAGATTGTAGTTCTCGCATGAGTACCTTGAAGGACTCTGGCGTTCCCGGACGAGGAATTGGCTTACCTTTAACGATCGCGTTGAGGGCTTCGTTGCGTCCTTGCATATCGTCGGATTTGACGGTCAGCAATTCTTGCAGGGTATAAGCTGCGCCATAAGCTTCGAGCGCCCAAACCTCCATTTCTCCAAATCGCTGTCCGCCTTGCTGTGCTTTTCCGCCCAAGGGCTGTTGCGTAACCAACGAGTAAGGCCCTGTAGAACGCGCGTGGATCTTGTCGTCTACTAGGTGAACCAGCTTCAACATATACGCCTGACCCACTGTTACCGGGCGATCGAATGCTTCTCCCGTACGACCGTCGAATACTTGAATTTTACCGGGATTCTTGGGATTAAAGCTCCAATTTTTTCCAGGTTTGGCGGCGGCTTCTAACAACAGTCCGTGTACGGTTTCGCGAGAGGCTTCCTGACCATACATCTCGTCAAAAGGCGTTACTTTAAACCGCATTCCCAGGTTTTCTCCCGCCCATCCCAACAAACATTCAAACACCTGTCCGACGTTCATGCGAGAAGGAACGCCCAAGGGATTGAGAACGATATCTACCGGACGACCGTCTGGTAAATAGGGCATATCCTCGATAGGAAGAATGCGAGAAATAATCCCCTTGTTTCCGTGGCGACCTGCCATTTTATCGCCTACTTGGATTTTGCGTTTTTGAGATACGTACACTCGTACTACCATGTTAGCGCCTGGAGGCAGTTCGTCGCCTTGTTCTCTCGTAAAGACGCGAACGTCTAAAACTCGCCCTCTTTCTCCATTTGGAACTCGCAAAGAGTTATCGCGCACGTCGCGGGCTTTTTCCCCGAAGATTGCCCTGAGTAATTTTTCTTCGGGCGGTTGGTCGGATTCTCCTTTAGGCGTAACTTTACCAACCAAAATATCCCCGGCTTCTACCCAAGCTCCCGTGCGAATAATGCCTCGTTCGTCTAAGTTTCTCAAAGCATCTTCCCCGACGTTGGGAATTTCTCGCGTAATTTCTTCAGGCCCTAATTTAGTTTGTCGGGCTTCAATTTCGTATTTCTCGACGTGGATGCTAGTGTATACATCGTCATAAACGAGTCGTTCGCTGATTAGGATGGCATCTTCATAGTTATAGCCTTCCCACGGCATATACGCGACTAAAATATTCTGACCCAACGCCAGTTCGCCGCCTTCTGTTGCAGAACCATCTGCTAGCACTTGTCCTGGAACGACATCTTCGCCAATATAGACGAGAGGACGCTGATTCAAGCAAGTATCTTGGTTAGAGCGCTCGTATTTTTGCAGGCGGTAAACGATTTCTTCTCCCGTCTCGTCAACTCGTACTTTAACGACTGTTGCATCGACATAAGTTACTTTTCCTACGTGACGCGAAACGACGACCATCCCAGAATCGCGAGCCGCTTGAGCTTCTAACCCCGTTCCGACTAAAGGACGTTCTGGTCGCAGCAGGGGTACGGCTTGACGCTGCATATTAGATCCCATGAGAGCGCGGTTAGCATCGTCGTGTTCCAAAAACGGAATCAACGAAGTTGCCACCGAGACGATTTGCATGGGGGAAACGGCAACGTAGTCTACTCGATCTGGCGTAGTTGTTGAGAACTCTTGACGATAGCGCACGGGAACGCTCTCGCCGAGAATATTGTTTTCGAGATCGATTGGTACGTCTCCTGGCGCGACTTGTAGATCGTCTTCTTCATCAGCAGTTAAGTAGACGGGTGTTGTGTCTTTGTTGACTCGTCCATTTGCTGCTTTGTAATAAGGAGTTTCGATGAAGCCGTATTGGTTAATACGAGCGTAAGTTGCCAAGGAACCGATCAATCCCGCATTAGGGCCTTCAGGCGTTTCTACCGGACAAATACGACCGTAGTGCGAGGGATGAATATCCCGTACTGCAAACCCGGCTCGTTCGCGGGTCAATCCACCAGGACCAAGGGCAGACAAGCGACGCTTGTGAGTCAATTCGGCTAGAGGATTGGTTTGATCCATGAACTGAGACAGTTGAGAGGAGCCAAAAAACTCTTTAATCGCGGCTACAAGGGGTTTGGGGTTAACCAAGGAAGCTGGGGTTAGCGAGTCTGTCTCACTAACGGTCATCCGTTCGCGAATAATCCGTTCTAAACGGTTCAGGCCTACTCTGACTTGATTTTGCAATAATTCGCCGACCGATCGCACTCTTCGATTGCCCAAGTGATCGATATCGTCGGTCATTCCCGTATCGAACTCTAAGTTGATTAGATAGTCGATCGCAGACAAAATATCGACAGGCGTTAGTACCCTGGTTGTATCTGGCACGTTGAGGCGCAATTTACGGTTGAGCTTGTAGCGTCCTACCCGTCCGAGGTCGTAGCGTTTGGGGTCGAAGAAACGCGAATCGAGCAATTGCTGACCGCCGCTTACCGTTGGCGGTTCGCCAGGACGCAGTTTTCGATACAGTTCTAAGAGGGCTTCTTCTTCGCTGGGGTTACCTTCTTTGTCTAAGGTTTTTTGATAGTATTCTGGGTGGCGCAGGGTATCGATAATTTCGTTATCGCTCAACCCAATTGCTTTGAGCAGAACTTGGGCAGATAGTTTCCGCGTTTTATCGATTCTGACCCAAACCAAACCATTCTTGTCGGTTTCAAATTTCAACCAAGCGCCTCGGTTGGGAATGAGCGAAGCGGAATAGGTACGACGACCGTTTTTATCGGTTTCTGCTTTGTAATAAACTCCTGGAGAACGAACGATTTGGTTGACAATGACTCGCTCTGCTCCGTTAATAATAAATGTACCCCTTTCGGTCATCAACGGCAGGTCGCCGATGAAGACTTCCATTTCGCTGATTTCTCCGTTTTCTTTGTTAATCAAGCGAGTCGGGACGTACATTTGCACCGAGTAAGTGCTATCTCGACGCTTGGATTCTTCGACGCTGTATTTGGGTTCTTTGAGTTTATAATCAGAGCCGATGAGGTGTAGCTCTAATTTTCCCGTATAGTCTGAAATCGGAGAAAAGCTGTCGAGTTCTTCGATCAACCCTTCTTCAAGAAACCAGCGAAAGCTAGCGTGTTGAATTTCAATAAGGTCGGGTAGCAGGTTGTAGGTTTGATTTGTCATCGCTGTCCGTAATACTGCTTGTGCTATAAGTAAAGTTGCTGTTAAAGTTCAAAGCGAAATTTCGCGTCTTTACAAAGTTCAAAGTTCAAAATTAATTTTTGAACCTTGAACTTTGCGATTTACTAAGGTTTTAGTCGTTTAGATCGAGTCAACCAGTGGTAAGGCTGTGAGTTTATAGTGGTTCTTCCCAGAATAGATTAGTCTTGCTTGTCCTCATGAATAACTGCCAAACTCGAAGAAAATTTTGATAGTTTTCGGTCATTACTTCAATGAAGATAGTTGAGTTTACCGTGAGTTTGCCAGCACTTTAGTATCGGCAGTGTGCTCTAATGATAGACCAAAAAGCCGACAAGCGTTTGCTGTCGTTTGTTGGGCTAGGGTTTCTAGAGCAACGCCGCGTAAATTGGCTACGTATTCAGCTATGTAACGAACGTAAGCAGGTTCGTTTCTTTTGCCTCGCTTGGGGGTAGGTGCGAGAAACGGACAGTCAGTTTCGACGAGCAAGCGATCGCTTGACACCATTTTGGCTGATTCTTGGATATCTTTGGCATTTTTAAAGGTAACGATTCCGCTAAAACTAATATAAAATCCCAAATCTAAAAACCATTGCGTCTCTTCGCTCGTACCGTCCCAACAGTGCATGACTCCTCGAACGGAACCGTATTGCTCCCAGAAATCTTGCAAAACCTCCCGCAGGGCAACTGCTGCATCTCGACAATGAATAATAACTGGTTTGTTCAGTTGCTTAGCAATGGTCAGTTGCGCTTTTAATACTTCTTTTTGCAATGCCTCGTTGTCAGCTTTATAAAAATCTAGTCCAGTTTCTCCGATCGCAACGACTCGACGATCTGAACTGGCGAGAGCCAATATTTCCTCATTCATCGTTTGCGTCCATTTGTCAACGTCTAACGGATGCAATCCAACTGCAAAAGAGACTTCGCTAAAGCGATCGGCAATGGCTTTTATACTAGCAAATTCTTCTGGCTCTACGCAGGAGTGAACCAGATGGGCGACTTGCGCTTCTCGCCATCGCGCCGCTAGCGCATCGAGTTCTTCGGCAAAAACATCAAAATTAATATGAACGTGGGTATCGATTAGCTGCATTGATTCCTCCTCGCAGAGTATTGCGATTGTACCGACGTTCGATTGGTGACTGGGATATCGGGACACTGGTGACTGGGACACTGGGATATCGAGAAAGTTACAGCAACCTACCCAATCACCAATCCCCAGTCACTAATCACCTTCTCACCAATCCCTTATGATGCGGTTACTAAGGCCAAAACTTTAGCCAATCGCGCTTTTTTGCGAGCGCCGTTGTTACGATGTAGCACTTGCCGCTTTACAGCCTTATCTATTTTGCTGTATGCTGCTGACATGGCATCTTGTACAGCTTCTTTACTTTCAGAGCTAGGGCTAGAAGAGTAAGTTTCTACTGCCTTGAAATATTTTTTCATTAGAGTCTTCACCGCCGACTTATAGGCTTTATTGCGGAGGCGGTTGCGTTCTGCAATTTGGATGCGCTTGATAGCGGACTTCGTATTAGCCACAGTTGTCTTATAAAATCGTTTGGGTAGATAGAAATAATAGAATCGGACATATTATTATAACAACAACTTCGCTCTAATTTCAATTAATCTTCAATTAGGAGAATAGATCCAGATTCAAGCAAGCAAAGAAAAATCCAGGTTAAGCTATAGTTGTGGGTTTGGTAAGCTAAGAAAATTCGATTAACGATCGCAACTTGGCAACAAGACGCTAAACTCACGCGCTAAGTAGCTACTGCGGGTATTTGGACTCCATGCTGCGAATCATTACCGAGCAAGCCGAGGCACAAACAGAATTGCGACGAATCGGCGATCGCACCCACGACGATGAGATTCGAGCCAAAGAAGCGCTGGTGAGAGATATCTTGGAAGCTGTCAAGCGCCAAGGAGATCGAGCGCTCTTGGATTATACTGACAAACCAGTGCAACAGACGCTAGAACTTCAGCAGTTGCGTCTTAGCGGTTTGGAACTCGATGCTGCTTATCAACAAATTCCAAAAGAGTTACTCGATGCTATTCGATTAGCCTGCCGAAAACTCGAAGAATTTTATCGTCAGCGAGTCCCTAAATCCTGGGTGCAATTTGGCGAGGATGATGTGGTGTGGGGGAAGCGTTACTTTCCTGTCGAACGAGCGGGACTATACGTACCAGCAGACAAGCCACCTTGTTTGAGTACAGTGCTGATGCAAGCAATCCCAGCTAAAGCGGTTAACGTCAAGCAGATTGTCATGGTTACTCCCCCAGATACTGAGGGAAAAATCGATCCGAAGATTTTAGTTGCCGCTCAAGAAGCGGGAGTGACAGCAATTTATCGAATTGGAGGCGCTCAGGCGATCGCAGCTTTAGCTTATGGAACAGAAACAATCCCCAAAGTAGAAACGATTACCGGGCCTGGCGATATTTACGTTACCATCGCTAAAAAAATGGTCTACGGAACGGTTGGAATCGATTTTCCGGCTGGGGTGTCGGATTTGATGATTATTGCCGAAGGACAGGCAAATCCCATTCAAATTGCCGCCGATCTCTTAGCGCAGGCAGAACAAGATACTTCAGCCGCTGCTATTTTATTAACCAGCGATCGTAAATTAGCGCAACTCGTACAAGAGCAAGTCAATCAACAACTGCAACACCACCCTCAACGAATTTTCGTCGAAAAAGCGATCGCCCATTATGGTTTAATTATCGTCGTCAATAATTTAGAAGAAGCTGTCGAACTTGCCAACCGCTTTGCACCCCAATATTTAGCCTTACAAGTAAGCGATCCTTGGGAATTATCCCAGCGAATTCGCCACGCAGGTGCAATTTTTTTGGGTAACTCTACGCCAAAAGTAGTTGGCGATTATTTGGGGAGTTCTTCCTCAATTCTTCCCACTTCTAGGACGGCTCGCTATACTTCTACTGTTGGGGTTGAAACCTTCATGAAACAGGCTAGCTTGCTCGAATATTCTCCCGCAGCATTAAAAAAAATCATCTAGCGCTTTACAAATTTTGTCAGAAGCTGAAGGATTGCCTGCTGCTGCTGATTCGATTCGGTTGCGAATTTTAGATTTTGGGTTTTAACAATTAGGGATATTGGGGTATTGTATTAGGAACGTCCTTCTCTCGACAAGGCTGCGACCCTGGCAAAAATTCCCGGTCGAGCTATGAGCGATAGCGCAAGTTGCTAGTTATAAATATTAAGATTATCGACTGTCGCATGATGCGATCGCTCCCATCAGAATTAAATTAATAGCTTCTTGAATTTGTTGCTCGATCGCTTCTGAACTCAGTAATTGTCGGTTGGGATCGAGATATTTTAAGTTTTCATGGGCATTGAAGTAAAATGTGCAAACTCCCAAAATATTAATGGTTGTTAGAAACGGATCGAGCGATCGAAATACACCTTCAGCTATGCCTCGCTCAAGAATGGTTGTCATGCTCCAGAAACTTTTCTGCCAGCCGCTCAATTGCCCATACTGTCCTTGATTTTGAACGGCTTCATAAAACCACAGCATTCCTCGATGGGGATAAGCCGCTCCATAGGCAATGCCAGCTTGAATAGAAGCTTTTAAGGCTTCTTCCACGGGTAAACGTTCTGAAGCCAGTTGTTGAAATGCCGTATCCAATTCGCTTCCAATCCGTTGCATAACAGCTTTATAGAGTCCTTCTTTGCTCTCAAAATAGTAATAAATCATAGCTTTTACGACACCAGTACGAGCCGCGATCGCATCGATTCGCGCTCCTGCCAAACCGTAGCGGGCAAACTCTTCTTCGGCAGCATCCAGAATTTGTGCTTGGGTAGCCTCGGCATCGCGAACCTGACGGGGTTTTGATTTTCGCTTTGAAGTATCTGAAGAACTCACAATTTAATCTGTTATACCAACAAGCTAAATCTTAACTGAAAATTTGGTTAGTAGTTGACAAACGACATTGAATCGAGGCATACTGACTGAAAATATAGTCAGTTGTGGAGAGACTCACTATGATTTCTATTTTGCCTGGTGCACCGTGGCTTATTGCCCATCGCTCGATGTTAGGGGTAAATCGACCGAATAAGGTAACGCTGAACGGACAGGATTACGTTTTGTGGCAAAACAATCGCGGTGAGATTTTTGCGTTAGAGAATATTTGTCCTCATATGCAAGCGCCACTGTCCAATGGCTGGATTTGCCGAGAGCGAAATACAATTACTTGTCCATTCCATGCCTTAGAGTTTGATGGAGAAGGGAAGCTGCACCGAGAAGGAAAGCAAGATCCGCAACCGCTTGCTAGAACGCTTAAAATTACAACAATTGGCGAGTGTATTTGGACTTATGGTAACTGCGAGCCTCGTCTTCCCATTCCCGATGCGATCGCAAAATTGCTTCAGAATATGACTTTGTAGGGGTTGCGGGGAAAAAGAGCATTCATGCAGATTTCTTAAGTACCTGGCTGATTAATTCCGATTTCAATCATCAAAATGGAACCCATCGGGAATTATTTCAAATTGTCCAAAATCGCATGACTGAATTCGATCGAGATGATTACTGGTATAAGGTGAAGCAAGAGAGTACCAGGGCTAATAATTCGCTAGGAGAATTGCTTGGCAACCCAGTGTTGCTAACAATGCCCAAAATTCTCAAAAGTACGGTTGAGTATTTCTTTCCTTCTGTTCTCGTGCTTTATGCAGACACGGGATTTGGCTCGTTCGCGCAAGTGGTCGTGCAATATCCCCAACAGCAAAACCAAACCAAAATTTACGAAATTATTTTTGGTAAGTTTAACTATGTCTGGATGAAACCATTGTTAAGCAAATCGATGTTGAAAGCGATTGATATAATTGTAGAACAGGATACCACTGCTCTCGAAACTCGCTATCCTCACCAGCTTGCAAAAATAAAACTGCCAAACGAAGAAGTGATGATTCATGCCCAAAAGCTTTATCGTGAGTGGTAACATTTGTAACAGCATTGACATTCCCACCGATAAATCAGGGGATTCTTGGTTCATCGACACGCCTTAAAACCACCTATCCATTACTGGCAATGCTTAAACCTTTCATACCGAACGAAAGTTCCAATATTCGAGCTTAACTTAAAGTAGCCCCAGCGGGCTTATCTCCCACAAGTGTACTAGGATATTAGACCTAGCGTTGTCCTGTGCCCCAGGATACGTTTTTGGACTTTATTTCTTTACTTCGCTGGTTTGGGTACTCTGTTGGCTCCCCTAGCTATGTTTAAAGTCGTTTTCGCCACCGACTTGTTTGCTTCTTTCAAGCTTTCAGGTTCGAGGGTGCCACTGTTTCCAGTCCTTCACAACCACCCACCTTGGGGATTTCAACCACTATTATCCTCTCAAAAGTTCATAGCAATATGTGTGAAGATTCTGTAAAACTAGTCAGCCATTCATCTCCCGATTTATCGGGAGATGAATGGCTCACTTCAGATAAAATTGTTTGCGATTGAGAAGAAATGTTGTTGTAAGTTGTAAGCTAATGAAATTATTAATTTTTACCGATCTCGATGGAACGCTTCTCAATCAGGATGATTATCGCTACGAAGCAGCTATTCCAGTTTTAGAAGAACTCAAAACTCGGCAAATTCCAGTCGTTCCCGTCACTAGTAAAACTCGCCAAGAAGTCGAAACGCTTCGCCAGGAAATTAAGCTTGAAGATCCTTTTATTGTTGAAAATGGTAGTGCTATCTTTGTTCCTCTCGACTCGCAGCAATTTGTTTTAGATAGAAAAAACGAATGGGAAGGCTATCATCTCGAACTGTTAGGCTGTACCTATGCTCAAGTTAGGGCGGGATTAATGGGAATTGGTACGTTCATTGAGGAATCATTGCGAGGGTTTGGCGATCTATCGGAACGAGAGATCGAACAACTGACTGGGTTATCTTCCGAAGGAGTCAAACAAGCAAAAGCGAGAGAATTCACAGAACCATTTGTTATACCCGATCGCATTTCTAGCGATCGACTACAGCAAGTTGTCGAAGACTTTGGGTTTCGAGTTGTGGTGGGGGATCGCTTTTCTCATTTAATTGGTAGCGGTGCTGGCAAGGGCAAAGCCGTACAATGGTTAAAACAACATTACGCCTCAAATCCACAAGATCGACTCATTACGATTGGGTTGGGCAATAGTCCTAACGATTTAGAGATGCTTAAAGCAGTCGATATTGCGATCGTCGTCCCTGGAAATAAGGGAGTTCATCCAAGATTGAGGGGACGAGGTTGGCAAGTTGCTCCTGCAACGGGTTCCCAAGGATGGGCAAGCGCGATCGCCACTCAGTTATCAAAAATCGATCGATCTATTTAAGTTTCCTTAGCTAATTTTTTTAGCTCGATGTCCCAATTACATCAGCTAATTACTTTTCGCATCTCGCATCGAGCGCATAGTAGGCGCGACTCTCAACACACAAACATTTTCTGTACTAAGGTTTTGTGAGTACCCGTTCGACAAGAAAAAACAGCGATGGAAGATTCTTTAGACGCGATCGCACAAAATTATCGGGGAAAACATCCCTTCAGATTCCTTATCCTACTGTATCGCCAAGATTTTAAGTACATCGGACTGTCGATGCTATTTTATACCGTCAAGCACAGTCCCGAATGGATTAGACCGCTGATTTTGGCTAATATTATCGATATTATCTCGACTCCAAGCCAACACGCCTTATGGGAACTCTGGTGGAATGGCGCAATCTTTGCAGTTTCGGTAATTCAAAATATTCCTACTCATTATTTGTGCGTCCGATTCATGAGTTTGGCGACTCGGAGAATGGAATCTAGACTTCGCACTGCATTGGTACAACGATTGCAAGAACTTTCCCTAGATTTCTATTATCAAAATAGCACCGGAGTTTTACAATCTAAACTTCTCAGGGATGTAGAATCGATTCAAACGCTGACGAGTCAGTTATTTGAGTTGTTACCGGCTGCATTTTTAACAATATCTATTGCATCGATCGTTACAGCGATTCGCACTCCTGAATTTTTAATCTTTTTCGGGGCAACTGTGCCAATAACCGTCATTTTGATGCGAATTTTGACAAAACCGCTTCGCGATCGCAATCAGAAATTGCGGTATCAGTTTGAAAATATGTCTGCATATTTGGTCGAAATGGTCAAGTTAATTCCTGTAACTCGCGCTCACGGGGCAGAAATTACCGAAATTGATCGCACTCGTAGCAAGTTAGAGACACTCCAACAGGCAGCGATGCGAGTCGATCGCATTAATGCCATTGCTGGTGCGTCGTCTTGGGTGACATTGCGGTTATTTGGCTGTTTGTGCTTAATTTTTTCAGCGTTTTTTGCTTATACGGGGCGCTTTGACATGACGATAGGAAGTGTGGTGTTATTGACAGGCTATTTTGACTCGCTGACGGCTTCTGTCTTACAAATACTCACTGTCTTGCCACAAATCGGCAAAGGATTTGATGCCATTCGTTCGGTGGGAGAAATTCTAGAATGTCCGCAAATAGAACCCAATCGCGGCAAAACGCTCGTTCGGGAAGTGCAAGGTGTATTTGCATTTAAATCGGTCAGTTTTACCTATCCGAGTCACAAAAAACCCGCACTTATGGATTTTTCCGTTGAGGTCAATCCAGGGGAAACCATTGCTATTGTAGGTCCATCGGGAGCAGGTAAATCTACTCTTTTAAGTCTTATTGTCGGTTTCTTACGTCCGAGTGCGGGACAAATTTTATTAGACGATCGCGATCTCAATACCTTAGATTTGAGGAGTTATCGGCGTTTTCTTTCCGTCGTCACCCAAGAGACAATTTTGTTTGAAGGGACAGTGAGAGAAAATATTTTATATGGATGCGATGGTGCGAGTGAAGTACGATTGAGACAGGCGATCGCGGATGCTAATGCCCTGGAATTCATTCAAGCATTACCCCAAGGACTCAATAGCTTAATCGGGGAAAACGGAGTTAAACTTTCAGGCGGACAAAGACAAAGAATTGCGATCGCCCGCGCCCTTATCCGCAATCCTCGCGTGTTGCTGCTAGACGAGGCAACAGCTTCGCTCGATTCTGCCTCGGAGTCTTTAATTCAAGAAGCTTTAGAACGCTTGATGGGGGGACGTACAACCTTTGTAGTTGCCCATCGCCTTTCTACCATCCGAAAAGCCGATCGCGTTATTGTGTTAGAAGATGGGCGAATTGTTGAAATTGGCAACCCCCGTCAATTGCTAGGAAATGAAGGGTTATTTGCTCGACTTTACGACTTACAAACAAGATTGGGGTTTATTTCGAGTTAAATGGTATTGTCATCAGAAGCTTGAAGTTGTTGCAGAATTGCTGATTGAGAATTTTGGCATCAAAATCGGGATCGTTTACAGTTGTAATTACTCTGCGCGGACGTTCGCTAAGGCGATCGAGATATACTCGAAAAGCTCTCTTATCTTCGCGATATCTAAGAAAGTAATGTCTTAATTCCTCATCAGACATAGAAATTTATCGTAATGGTCTATTATAATCTTCAAGGCTCAGCCAGACAGCCCATGAAAGCGGGGGTTTGAAATGGGAGCTTCTGCATGAACAGTATAGGAAGATATCACTCCCGTTCGTCTTCTGCTTGTAACATCAGCGATTTTGGATCGAAGCTAGTGACTGTAGGTGTTATCCGCGAATTGTACCGCTCGTTCGGTAAATGATATCCATCCTGTTGCCAATTAATTTCAGATAATTGCTCGGATGCTTGTTTTAGAGCATTTTCCCATAGTTGACTCATAACTAATAAATAAGGATCGCCAAGACACAGATGCAACCGATGTTTTATCTCAAACGAATTTGCCGCATACATAATCAGATCGATTGGCGGCCCGACTGAAAGGTTCGATCGCATTGTAGAATGAAGCGAGAGAAGCGCGCACTTGGCAGCAACGTTTAAGGGCGTTTCATAGGTCAAGGTACAATCGAGAATCGGCTTACCATACTTAGTATCTCCGATTTGTAAAAAAGGCGTTTCTGAGGTAGCTTGAATAAAGTTTCCCTGATTGTAAATCAAAAAAAGTTCCGGTTCCGAACCTTGAATCTGTCCGCCGAGGAGCAATCGACAAGAAAAATCGATGCCATCTTTTTTTAACCACGCTCGATCTTGTTCTTGAATTTCTCGAATTTTGCCGCCGAGATAGCTTGCCATATCGTATAATGTAGCGCAGTTATGTAGATTGACGGCGGCTTGCGCTTGAATATCCCGATGAATGCGAGTCACTACCCCTTGTGTGAGCGATAAGCTACCAGAGGTACAAATAACGATCGCGCGTTCTCCCGATACAGAGAAATCAAAGAGTTTTGGATAAGTAGAAATATTATCGATTCCCGCATGAGTGCGAGAATCTGCTGCCATTACTAATCCAGAATTTGTAATAATACCAAGGCAATAAGTCATATCAACTAGCAAGCGAGAATTCGCATCCTGCAATCGCTAATTTTCTGGGAATGTCCTCTAAGGTTACTTCATCTGCCCAGACAGTAAATTTTACCAGTTCGTGCGTGCCAAAGGAGGTAATTAAGGCCGTGTCGGCAGCATCGCGTCCTCGTACCATGAGTATTCTGCCAAGACGAGGGACGTTGTGACGAGCATCAAAACTGTACCATTTCCCATCTAGGAATACTTCAAACCAAGCATGAAAGTCCATTGGCGTTGGTAAGGGTTCTACGCCAATATCTCCTAAATATCCTGACGCATAACGTGCGGGAATATTAAGAGAACGACAAAATGCGATTGCTAAATGAGCAAAATCTCGACAGACTCCCGTCCTTTCTTTATAGACTTCATAAGCTGTTTTACTGGGACGCGCGTGTTCGTATCCATAAGTAATATTAGAATGAATCCAGTCACAGATTGCTTGCACTCTTGCCCAACCAGGTTCTTCTTTCCCAAATAACTGCCAAGCGATGGGGGAAAGTTGTTCGATTTCGCAATAGCGACTTCCCAGTAAGAACTCAAGAGTATCGTCGGGTAAATCGGATACAGGAGATTGTCTAGCTTCCCAATTCACAAGATCCGGGCGATCGCTCGTTTTCACAATTACATCATTGCAAAAATGCAGTTTTCCTTCTTGAGCAGTCATTCTAAGGCAGCGATTGCCAAAATTATCCGTGAATTCACGCACACAAGAAACGGGAGCAAGTTTGATAAGATCGCTTTTGATAAGTTGGTTGGTTAGCGAGGGATGAGTATATAATTTCAGAACCAACGGGGTAGGCGCAGCAAAATTTAAAACAATGTCGTAACCGACTCGAACAAGCATGGCTAACAGATATATTTAAACGTTACTTTAGCGGGCTGCTAAGTGCCTTGAATAAGTCGATTGCTTTACTCTAGACTTGACGGCAGATTACGAAAAGCAAGAACCCCTACCGTTCGCTTACACAATCGGGAACGAGGCAGCGATACATAATACGTTTATTCTATCTAGGGAGATCGAAAAACTAATGAGTCTTAGTATAGATTTAGTGACTCGATCTTAAGAAAGACCTATCAATTCCTTGCTTAATATTTAAATTGCAAGGAATAGTTATAGGTGGCACTAAAATAAAATTGTGAAGCGTAGAAATCTTTTTTTAGGAACCATCTCTGGTATAACATTGGGAGTCATTGAAAGCTTATCTTCTAAAAATTTGCTTTCCTCAACTAGACCCAATATCGTTATCATACTTGCAGACGATATGCGGTGGGATGCGTTAGGAGCGATGGGAAATCGCATTATTCGCACTCCCAATCTAGATCGCTTGGCTTATGAAGGGGTTCTCTTTCTCAATAATTTTGTCACGACTTCTATTTGTCCTACTAGCCGTGCCAGCATTTTTACCGGACAATATGGAAGGCGACATCAAATTTGGGATTTTGAAACGCCATTTACTCCCCAACAATTTCAACAAACTTATCCCGCTTTATTACGCGCTGCGGGTTATCGAACGGCTTTTATTGGTAAATGGGGACTCGGTGGAGATTTACCTAGTTTAGAGTTTGATTATTGGCAGGGTTTTGCAGGACAAGGGCAATATTTTGAGAAAAACCGCAAAAAACATTTAACCAAATTATTAACAGAACAAGCCATCGAATTTATTCAGACTTGTTCGTCACGCCAACCATTTTGTTTATCCTTAAGTTATAAAGCTCCTCACGCTCAAGACAGCGATCGCGGGTCTTTCCAAAGCGAAACAGATCTAGCATCGCTTTATCAAGATGTTACTATTCCCAAGCCTCCAACCGCTACCGAAGAACATTTTAATCGTTTACCAAATTTTTTAAAGCAATCATCGGGTAGAACTCGCTGGTACAATCGATTCTCAGACGACAAGATTTTTCAACATTCAGTCAAGCAATATTATCGTTTAATTACTGGTTTAGATCGGGGAGTTGGCGATATTATCCGCGTACTTACCGAACAAAATTTATTGGAAAATACTTGTATTATTTTTACGTCTGATAATGGATTTCTTTTAGGAGATAGGGGACTTTCCGATAAATGGTTTGGCTATGAAGAATCAATCCGAACGCCATTAATTATTCGACCCGCGCAAAGAGCAATTCAACAAATTATTCCATCTATTACCCTTAATATCGATCTCGCTCCTACTATTGTAGAGCTTGCTGGATTAGATCGTCCGAGTTCTATGCAAGGGTTGAGTTTAATGTCTTTATGGAGAGGAGAGTCTCAACAACTTCGCGATAAATTTTTCTACGAACATCTTTTACAATCTTCAAAAATTCCAAAAAGTGAAGGTTTCCGTACTGAAAATTCTAAATATTTACGCTATCTAATCGGAAATTCTCCTTATGAAATGCTTTTCGATCTAGAGACAGATCCGTTAGAAGAAAGAAACTTAGCGCAATTAGAAGAATATCAAAATAAACTTGCGGAAGTAAGACAAATATTTCTTGAAATCAAACAAACGATCGCGCAATCGTCATAATTGAATATTTTGGCTTCGGCACGACTAAAATAAGTGCGATCGCGGATTTTCAAAAACTATTTTTTGTGCTAGAAATGAGAAATTTTTTTTTAAAATTACATCTATCCAAAGATAGTTATTTAGAGTATATCTATAGATAGATAGATAGATGCAATATTAGCAATCCTCAGTCAAAGCGAGTCGAGCATTTTATATGGAAAAAAAGCTGAGAGAACTTACAGGTAAACCGAATGTCTGGCTTTACATCAGAAGCAGTAACGGTTGGATTAAGAATGTAGAAATTCTAGAGGTCAACTCGGAAACAGTAACCTTTCGCTACGAGCATGAATCAGAAGCCGAGAGTAGAATATGGGAGAAAACGACTCGGCTTGACAATATTGTTGAGGTTGACATTCGTGTCTTAGCTATGCCCAAGAATAGCGAACAAGTAGAAGGCATGAGAAATAAACTTTCTAAACTTTTAGAACAAGATTAGACTTCTGGCTTTTAGAATAGGGATCGAGGCTGCATAGAGTATTTCTAACAGGTTGAGCAGACTTCCCCCATTAGCCCTCTTCTGTCATTCTCCGGTATTTCTTATTAATAAAAGGTTTTCGAGAGAAGTCACAGCAATCCATTGAGCTATTTGTAGTTAAAATTCTCTCATGCAATCGCATGAGGGAATTTCTCTGAAGAA
>JAAUUT010000197.1 GCA_012031035.1 Candidatus Altimarinota bacterium
CTCCAGAAGCGTTTTCTAGCACGGACTGCCCGACCGCACTTATTCCTCGATTTTTTATAACTAAACTAGCTGCAAAATCTCGTTGACAACTAAAACCACATTCAGGACAAGTATGTATTCTTTCACTTAATTGCTTTTTACCAGTATGTATTCCACAACTCGGACAAGTTTGTGAAGTATAATTCTTATTCACTTTGGCAAAATCTACATCTCTTTTCCAGCACACATGAGATAAAATTTGAAAGAATTGACCAAATCCAGCATCAAGATTATGCTTACAAAACATATTTCTAGCCCAGGATTTAAAGTCAATGTCTTCAACAAATATCATGCCATTTCCGTCACAAAGACGATGCGCTAGCTTGTAGTGAAAGTCCTTTCTTGTCTGAGATATGGTTTGATGTAATCTAGCTATCTTCTTATTTAGTTTATGACGATTATCAGAGCCTAGTTGTTGATTCCTTAATCTTCTTTGCAGCAATCTCAGCTTGCGATGAAGAGAGTTAAAGAATCGAGGTCTTTTAATCAGTTCATTATTAGAAGTAGCAGCAAAATAATCAAGCCCGATATCAATTCCTAATGGTAATCCGTGAGGAAAAGGGTCTGGTACGTTAACATCTGCTTGAAAACAAATGTTAATAAAATACCCAGAAGCCTTTCTAATTACTCTTGCCACCTTGAGAAGAAATCCTTCTGGAATTGGTCTTGACAACCTCATTTTTACTGAACCGATTTTAGGGAGTTTGATTGAGTTCCCCAGAATTGGATTAGTTTTAAACTACGAGACTTATATCCTCATCCTACTTGGTCAAAATTTCTCTGGATTGACTACCCAACCCAAGAGTCTTGGAGAAAACACTTACAAGCAAAACGAGAGGGAAAAATTGCTTGGAGCGATCGCATTGGTGGCGAAGTCGGCATTCATGGAGTGCCCGCCGAGCGAGATTCCCTCATCGATAATCGTATTCATTGGACGTGGGGATGTATTTCACTTAAAAACCAAGATGTAGACGAACTTTATCAATTTGTCCGGGTCGGTACGCTTGTTGAAATTGTCCCCTAATGTTTGAAACAGCCTTTTCGCGATGGGATAAATAGTGCCTTCCCCACCGTAAAAGCAAAGCTTGTGGCGGGGAACTTCTCGCGCGGATAGTTAACTTGCGATCGCGGTCGGACGACTAGAGGGCGAAGTCATAGGTTGACGAGTTTTCAAATTGAAGCTGAATCCGTGGGGCAAAACGTGTAATTTGATCCCACACACCGCGATCGCTTCGTCTTTCAGCACTTCGTCGAGATTATTGTAAGTCGCCCCAGATTCATCAACGACTGTCACAGAACCGCGACCAATGATTTTAACTATATCGCCATCGACGACGATCGCTGTATCCTCGTCGATACCAATCCCAAAACGGCTGGTTGCTGAACTAAAGCAGCAATCAATCTTCCGAGTCGTCCGCGTTGAGCAAAATGTTGGTCGATGACGATTCCTGGCAAAAAACCCATGCCTACGCCCATTTCTACCGCATCCGCACGGGGGTTAGTTTCGGAGTCTCCCTCAACGATCATGACATCGGGCATCATCGCCGCTCCCGCACTCGTTCCGCCGACAACCATTCCCTCAGCATTACGGTTGTGTAGCAATTCGTCGAGTTTGGTTCCTTTGATGTATTCAATAATGCGGGACTGATCTCCCCCTGTAAAAAAGGCTCCCGTTGCTTCTTTGATAATTTCGAGGTTTTCTGGACGGTCGGAATCTTCGCGACGGTCGGTATCGACGACGCGCACGCTTTCTACGCCCAGACGCTCGAAGATTCTGATATAGTCTTCTCCCACCTCTCCAGGCAAGCTAGTTGCCGCCGTCATTACGGCAATTTTCGCTTTAGTTCCTCCGGCACAGCGAACAAATTCTCGCAAGACTGTACAGTCTCCGTCTTTGTCCTCTGCACCCCCAATAATCACCAATTGTCCCCGATTGCTGTTTTCTTCCATTTGAGTCATCTGTTATTAGTTATCAATTTTTGAAGGCATAAGGCAGCAGAAGACGTAGAGACGCGATATATCGCGTCTCTACAAGGTTCTACCTTGTCCTTCTTGTCCTCCGAAGGACGCTCTAGCTTACCAAACCAGAACGTAAGGCTCGAACGGCTGCTTGTGTGCGATCGTCAACGCAGAGCTTATTTAAGATATTGCGAACGTGAGTTTTAACTGTTCCGACTGTGATATAGAGTTTTTCGGCAATATCTGAGTTACTGCACCCTGCAACAATTAAATCTAAAATTTCTAATTCTCGCTCGGTTAAGGGCGTATTTTCTAAAAGTTGCCGATATTCCGGTTCGACGGCATCAATGATTGCTGTATGGCGAGTTTGTTGAGGGGAATTATCGTCTGGAACGCTTTGTCTGACTTGTTGCAAGACAATATTGGCAATGGTTGGATCGATCCAGGGATTGCCTTCGTAAGTCATTCTTAATGCGTCTGTCAGGCGATCGACGCTGACCTCTTTCATGCAGTAAGAATCTGCACCTGCTGCAAAAGCAGCAAGAACTGAATCTTGGCTTTTGTGCATGGTAAGCATCAAAATTTTAGTAGCTGGTTTTTCTCCTTCTAGATTAGACTGCTTGTATCGTCTTACCACCTCAATTCCGTCGATATCAGGCAAGCCAATATCAACAATGGCAATATCGGGTTTGGTATTTTCTAATAGTTTAAGTCCTTGCAATCCATTGGCTGCCTCACCAACAACTTGTATGCCCTCTTTGCGTTGCAAAGCCGCTACTAAACCAATCCGAGTTAGATCGTGGTCTTCTATGACAATTAGGCGCATTTGAGTCATTGTTTCATTTCGATTAGCGATCGCTTGTTTATTCTCTGAAGGTGATGCGGAGTTAATGCTTACCATATTAGTTATCACCCTATTTTATAAGTAGTAATTTATTCATGATAATCAATTGAGATAAGTCTAATTATAGAGATAAGCTAGCTCTTGTTCTGTCTTTCGGCAGTTTGAGATCTTGGGACTCGCGAGTCCCAAGATCTCTATCTAAAGATAGAAGAAAAAAACATTTTTTGATTATAACGAGCTAATTTTTGTTGAAAAGAATTTGTTACGATAAGTAAAGTCAATGGATTTATAATCGGGATAATAAAAATTTTAAAATATAAATTAAGACAATAAACAATAAATCTATTGTCAAAAAAATGTGACGATTTTTCTGGTTTTAAGGAGTTGGTTAGGGTAGGAGTTTAGGATTGCTAAACTTCTTGCTATTGTTCGGCTTGCTTTTGGTTAACTAAAACTTTATAGTTTCTGCACGTAAACCGCATCGGCTTTTTGGGGATTGTTTCATGCTCGAATTCCTACAAAACTTTTTTTCGTCTCGCCAATTTATTCCCCACGGACATTGCTATCTCTGGAAACCAGAATTAGTAGGGTTGCATTTACTCGGCGATGCTTTAATCGCGATCGCATATTACTCAATTCCGATTATGTTAGTTTACTTCGTCGGGCAGCGTCGCGACGTTCCTTTTAAAGGAATTTTTTGGTTATTTAGCGCCTTCATAACCGCCTGCGGAACGACTCACTTAATGGAAGTTTGGACGCTTTGGCATCCCACCTATTGGCTGTCGGGAACCATCAAAGCAATGACAGCAATCGTGTCTTTATACACTGCCTCGGAACTGTTTGGCTTAATTCCCTCAATGTTGGCGCTACCGAGTACCGAAGTGCTGGCAAAAGAAATTCAAGAGCGTCAGCGCATAGAAACCGAAATCCGTCAACTCAATGCCGAGTTAGAGCAACGAGTCAGCGATCGCACCGCCCAATTAGAAGCTTCCAACCTAGAAACGCAAAAATATGCCGCCAAACTTGTTTTAGCGCTCGATATTGCCAAGTTGGGGACTTGGGATTGGGATGCGACAACCAATCGAGTCGAACTCACCCCTGAATGCAGGCGAATTCTTGATTACGGGGAGAGAGAAGAAGTAACCTATCAGAATTTAAAAGAGCGAGTCCATCCCGACGATGTGGAGCAAACGGAAACATTAATCGTAAATGCTTTGAAAGAGCGCCAAGACTATGAAGCCCAGTACCGAATCGTTTGGTCGGATGGTAGCGTGCGCTGGGTCAATTGTTTGGGGCGCTACTATTATAACGGAAGCGGTTGTTTAGAACGGGCAATTGGCGTACTCGCCGACATCACCGATCGCAAGTGTGCTGAAATCTCCTTACAAGAAAGCGAGCGACGTTATGCTACCCTTGCCCAATTGTCCCCCGTCGGTATTTTTCGCTGCGATCGCGATGGCAATTGCACTTATGTTAACGATCGCTGGTGTGAAATTACCGGAATCTCATCCCAGGAAGCAATGGGGATGGGTTGGTCTAGCGCTCTTTATTGCCAAGATCGCGATCGCGTTATCGAGGAATGGAAGCAATCCGTTGAGAACAATGTACCTTTTTACTCGGAATATCGCTTCCAACGTCGCAACGAGACGATTAGCTGGGTTTTGGGACAAGTTTTACCTGAAATCGAACAAAACGAGCGGGTCGTTAGCTACGTCGGCACAATTACCGATATTACCGAACGCAAATTAGCCGAAGATGCCTTACGAGAAAGCGAAGAAAAGTTTCGTCAATTGGCAGAAAACATTACTGAGGCGGTCTTTTGGATTTCAGATCTTAAAAAGTCGCGTCTCATCTATGTTAGCCCTGCTTACGAAGCTATCTGGGGACGCTCTTGCGAAAGCTTATACGCCAATTGGTTTGAATGGTTAGAGGCAATCCATCCCCAAGATCGAAACCGCATTCAAACAGCCATTTTCGAGCGGGCGCTATTGGGAGACTATAACGAAGAGTATTGTATCGTCCGTCCCGATGGGCAAGTGCGATGGATACGCGATCGCGGTTTTCCTATCAAAGACGAATCCGGCGAACCCTATCGAGTAGTTGGAATTGCCGAAGATATTACCGAGCGCAAAAGTGCCGAAATCTCCCTGCAAGAAAGCGAAGAACAGCGACGACTCGCGCTCGATCTGACCCATATCGGCAGTTGGGATTGGAACCCCAAAACTCAACAAGCGATCTGGAACGATAACCATTTCTGGTTGCTGGGATTGGCTCCTGGCGAAGTAGAAGCTAGCGGTCAGGCATGGCGCGATCGCGTTCACCCAGAAGATATTAAATCCGTAATGCGATCGCTATTTAAAGCCTTAAAAAACCATACCGACTATGAAGCTGAATACCGAGTTATTTATCCCAATGGAGACATTCGCTGGTTAATGGATAAAGGACGAGGCGTGTACGACGAGAAAGGAGAACCTCTACGAATGCTTGGAGTGATTATTGATATCACCGATCGCAAAAAAGCAGAAGCTGCCCTGCGAGACAGCGAAGATCGCTTCCGGCGATCGCTTTATGACGCACCAATGCCTGTCATCCTCCATGCCGAAGATGGAGAAATCATATTAATCAACCGCATTTGGACGGAAATTACAGGCTACGAAAAACAAGAAATTCCCACCATCGCCGACTGGACAGAAAAAGCTTATGGAGAGCGCCAAGAGATAGTCAAATCGATGATAGATCGCCTTTATGATTTAGATAGGTCGGTTCGAGAAGGAGAATTTACGATCAGAACTAGCACGGGAGCAACTCGCACCTGGGATTTTTCTTCTGCACCTTTGGGCAAACTGCCCGATGGTAGACGTTTAGTGATTAGTACGGCCCTTGACGTAACCGGACGCAAACAAATCGAAGAAGCGTTGCGAGAAAGCGAGGAACAATATCGCATGACCTTCGATTTAGTCGCGGTGGGCGTTTGTAACGTAGCGCTAGACGGTCGTTGGTTGCGATTCAATCAAGAACTTTGCGAGATCGTGGGTTACACTCGCGAAGAGTTACTGGGAAAAAACTATCAAGATATTACCCATCCCGACGACCTCGAAACCGATCTTAATTATGCTCGTCAGTTAGTCGCCGGGGAGATTCCTAGCTTTTCGATGGAAAAACGATACATCCGTAAAGATGGTTCTCCCATTTGGGTCAATATTACCGTCTCCCTGGCTCGCGAAGCCCAAGGAGAACCAAAATACATGATAGGAGTCGTAGAAGATATCAGCGAGCGCAAACAGTCCGAACTTAAACTTCAAGAACAGGCCCACGAACTGATGCAGTTAAACGACGCGCTAGCGCAAACCACGGCAATTGTCTCCCAACGCAATCAAGAGTTAGATCGTTTCGTATATGTTGTTTCTCACGATCTTAAAGCGCCGTTAAGGGCGATCGCCAATCTTTCTCAATGGATCGAAGAAGATCTCGAAGGACAACTTCCCGAAGAAAACCAACACCAAATGAAGCTTTTGCGCAGTCGCGTTTATCGCATGGAAGACCTCATCAACGGACTTCTAGAATATTCAAGAGTGGGCAGAACTCAAGTTAAGGAAGAAACGGTAAATGTTGGCGAACTGCTTGCTGAAATTCTCGATTCCCTCGCGCCGCCAGAGACTTTTACAATAGAAATACAGCCGATGCCGACAATAGTAGCCAAACGCTTGCTACTCAATCAGGTATTTTCCAATCTCATCAGTAATGCTATTAAACATCACGATCGCCCGGATGGAAAAGTCGTTATTTCAGCCAATAATCAAGGCGACGCTTACGAATTCGCTGTTACTGATGATGGTGTTGGGATAGCTTCTGAAAATCACGAAAAAAGTTTTTGGAATTTTTCAAACACTCAAAGCGCGAGACGTACAAGAAAGCACCGGAATTGGGTTATCAATTGTTAAAAAAAATTATTGAAACCGAAGGAGGCAACATTACTTTAGAGTCAGAATTAGGCAAAGGAACGACTTTTCGAT
>JAAUUT010000198.1 GCA_012031035.1 Candidatus Altimarinota bacterium
GTTCGAGGGCAAAAGTTCCCACGGCACACTGCGAACGCCAGTAACTCTGGGAACGCTGCGTAGCTTAAATGTTGCGTAGCGCACGAATCCCCATCTAGAATCGAAGATTTAGATGGGGTGCGTTCAAGGATTTCTTCTTCTGTCATCAGTGTGACATCAAATTGAGCGATTGGAGGTTCTACTAGCTCGTGTCTAACTTTTGCCGTGTAAGAGCCTGGAGAAAGATTGTCAAAAATCGTCCTGGCTAAAATTAATTCTACCGTTTGTTCTCCGATAACTTGTTCTCCAATTTGCAGAATAGCCACAAAAGGAATGCCACCAATAGAAGTTAGCGCATTGCCATTTTGATTTCTGGTAACAATTGAAATAACAGCCATGAATCGGGTTGTTTTAACTACTTGAATAAATAAAGGTTTTCCTTTTTACCCTTTATTAATTCTCCTTGAAAAAGGAAATCAATAAATCGAAGAAAGCGATTGCGCTTCGTAGAGAGTAGTAAGCGCAATCGCACTCGTAGTCCATTCGGTTAAATCTCGTATCCGACTTCGGGTTGCTAGAAATCGACGATTTCGTATGTAAGCGTTAAAGCACAATCGAATCAGGCTTTAATTCCCGACCCGACATCAACTCGTCCTCGTCAAACCACATCAATTCTTTCGTCCCCGTAGTACAACGAATGCCATAAAGCCATTCGGGAGCAGAAGTTAATCGTCCCGATTTGGAGCGGCGCTCGACTAATTCTATTGCACAGATACGGAAGATGTCGAGTTCTTCATTTTGTTGGACAGGATGCTCTTGGCAGTATTCCCATTGCTCTTTGAGAACGACTAGATCGCCAAAGACAAAGCGAGGGTGCGAATAGCAGTAGTCGTCCATCGAATGCGTATGAGGCTTGAACTCAATGGTAATCAGTTGAGCTTCGTTCTCGGTTGGTTCGGGATAGTACCTTGTTTCGATATAAGGCATCCCGAAAGCTTCGATTGTTTGAACTTCGTAAGCTTGTGTCATGATAGTAAGTAAGTAATTTTTTTGAATTAGGAGAGCAAGTCTCATTGGTACTGAGCGAAGCTCTCCATTTTGTTTTTCTCATCTAATGAAGCGGCGCATAGCCGCATAAAATTATTGAAAATATCTGTGCAATCGCATCACTAAGCTTCTTTACCCAGTCGGAAGACTTCATAGAGTCCAATAACCTTGTGCTATGCCTTAGCAACCGTGTCGCACCAGACTATGTATTTGTTGAAATAACGAACTTTTGAAAGACCCTGGATTTTTGTTCGGGCTTGAGGTCGCGCTTTCTACTCTTGGTTGTCTGAAAACCTTTTGCTTCGTAACTGTAAATATATTAACGTAAAAAACTTTATGCTGTCAAGAATTTTATGTAAAGATTTTTGCGCTAAAAGTTTTGCTATAAAACTTTTTATGGGAAAAGTACCAGTTAGTAAGATTGCAGAGCTTAGACAAAAAGCAGGGCTAACACAGCAAGCGTTAGCTCTTAAAGTAGATGTTACCGAGACGACGATTAGAAATTATGAGAAAGGACGAAGTATTCTCGAATGGATAGAGAGAGTAATTCGTTTATGCGATGCTCTTGATTGTCAACCTTCTGATTTAATTGATTATGTAGAGGCTGAGACAGTAGGAGATGATAGTTAAAGGCTGTCTGTAAAATGCTATCGATTTAGTAAACAGAGATAGAGGTAAGCTTATCGAACCAAAAACCTTAATGGCTTTAGAACGAGCTTATTTTAATCTTCTAGAAATTATTGCCGATCTGTATGAAGAAGCGGAAAATGCTTTAGATGAGGAGAATGACAATGATGCTAGTCTTCTTTTTGCACAAGCAGATAGGCTATATATAACCGCAGAAAATTTAGAGTCTATCATCGCCGAACAAAGAGAGTAAGCACCCATGAACGAAAAAGCGACCCAAATCCGTACCGAAGCTTCACGAGCCGCCAAACTATCTTCTGAGGCAGTAGAAGCGATGAAAGCTGGTAACTTTAATCTGAGTAGAACTTTAATTAAAGATGCGGTAGAAGCAGGACGGATATGTCAGTCACTAATTAAAGAAAAAGAAAACCAATCGTCGAGTAAGGGTGAAAATCTTAAATTCTAAAATGTCTAAAAAATTTTTTTGATTTTAGTCGTGCGTAAAGTTTTTTTGCCCCCAAGAGTTTTACATAAAAATCTTTACGCTATAATGAGTTTAGTAAACCTCTTATGAAAAAAGTATCAGTGAGTAGAATTGCAGAACTTAGACAAAAAGCAGGGTTAACACAAAAGGAGTTGGCGCTTAAGGTTGGCGTTACCGAGACGACGATTAGAAATTATGAGAAAGGACGAAGTATTCTCGAATGGATAGAGAGAGTAATTCGTTTATGCGATGCTCTTAATTGCGCTCCTCTAGAGTTAAAGGGTTATGTAAATTTAGAGGAAATAGTACGAAGCAGTAAATAAACCGAAGAAAAGTTCAGGAGTAAAAAGTTCTTTTTAAAGTTCACGGCAACCAAACTACTAAAAAAGCTAAAGCGAAATAAACGACAACGCAAAAAAAAGCTGGCGACTTCTGCTGGCAACTTTAAGCTGCTCAATCAAAGGAAACCAAGCATTACGTTAATAATTTCATTTTACTAATCTCAGCTTAAGTTGACCAATTTCTAAAAGGATCGCCAGCAGCAGTCGAAAAAGCTGGAGATTGAAGATGAAAACCACACATGATTGTGTTGGTGATTTCTTGCTGCGCCTTGCCGCTCGAATAACTAATTTTGCCATATCTGCCTTTGTCTTACTCATTTCACCTCTTATTGTTTTTGGAGGTGAATCATGAGCCGAGATTTCGTCTATGCTTCCAAACGGGTTATTTGTCCGGTATGCGATCGCGACCACGGTTGTAAACTCTTCTCGGATGGAAAAGTATGGTGTTTGCGAGTCACGAGTCAATCAGAAGTCCCACCCAATTATCGAATCGTCGGCTTCCTCAACAATGGCATGGGAGCATCACTAGTTCCTAGCTCCGATAATGACGATCCCGAATCCCGACGAAGACGAATCAAACAAGAAAACAAGTTACAACAACAGCAGCAACGTCAACTTTCAACCTTGTCGATAGAGCAACGAGATAAAGCGATTCGTCGAATGCACTCGCAGATCGGCTTGTCGAGGAGCGATCGCGAATTACTCAAACAGACTAGAGGAATGACCTCCGAGCAAATCGACCGAGGTTTGTATTTCTCCTTAGCTCCCTATCAGGACTTACCCGCCGCCATCCCTCTCAACTTTCCTGGCGTTCATAGTTCGGGAAGAACCTTAACCAATAAGTATCAGGGCATTGCTTGTCCCCTCTTTAACGAATCAGGGCAAGCGATCGCAATTCAAATAAGAGTAACTGATGAGAAAGTAGAAGGTGGACGATATCGCTGGTTAAAAAATTCCCGTCTTCCCAATGGCAAGTTGCCTTTGACGTTTATTCGTCCTCAGAATCTAGTACGAAAGCATCTGGCATTAGTCGAAGGAACTGGATTTAAGCCCCAACTGGCGGCGGACAAATTAGGTCAAATCGTCATTGGTGCATCGGGAGGACAACACGCAGGAAGCCCACAGCAGCTAGGGGAATATTTTCTAGCTGCTGCGGCGATGGAGGTAGATACATCAACGATACAGATTTACCTCGATGCTGGCGATGTCGTCAATCCCCACGTCATGAAGCGGTTGGTTAATCTAGTTGACCTGTTGACAAGCTGGGGAAAAACCGTAGAAATCGCTTGGTGGGGGCAACAGACGAAAGAGGAGCCGGATATTGACGAGCTTGAAGATGTCAGTCAGATCGCTTATATCCCCGTTGACCAGTTTCAACCCCTGACAGAATTTAGAGCCAATCTTCTCGCTTCCGAACAAGAATTTAAAAGGAAGCAAAAACAGTTAAAAGACGATAAAATCGAGAGAGTATGGGATAAACTAACCTCATTAACGGCTACTCCTTGGAAAAGAATCAATAAGCCCCAATTAGAACCCTCTGATTTTGCTGATTGGGAAAAAGGTCATCTCTACCTCGTTGTCTCTGCCAAAGGGACGGGCAAGACTAAATCTATCAAATCGGTTGTCGATAAGTTCGCCAATACAATCGCTCCCAACGCCAGAAGGTCATTAGCCCGTACCTTGGCACACAATCTAGAGCTAACACATCTTGACGATTTAAAAAATTTCACGGGTTCTTTGAAAGTATCTTGTTGCCTCGATTCCTTGTGGCAGTTATCGCCAGGGGTTTTAAGAACCAATGGTATTTTCTTACTCGACGAGATCGACCAGGTGCTAGTTCATGCCTTCGGTCAAACCTGCAATAAGGATGGCAAGCGACCCCGTATCTTGAAGCATTTTGAGGCTTGTTTAGCTGCGGCATTAGCTGACGGTTTAGTTGTTGGCATGTCGGCTGATATTACCGATTCAGAAGTAGCCTTGTTACAAAACTTATTAAATTCACTCAATCTGAAAAGTGAAGTTCGCATTGTCAAAAACGAGTACCAGCCGCCAAAAGGAGATTGCTATTATTTTACTTCGGAAAACCCTGATGGCTCGATTGACTCTGTAGTAGAGGATTTGAGAAAAGGGAAGAACGTTTATCTCATTGACGATACGAAGAATGGGATTCGTGGCTGTCGGTCAGTGGCAGCTTATGTCAAATCTGTTCTGCCTTCTATAACCAATCAAATCGTCGAGATTAATTCTGATAATAGCGGTTCGGACGCGATTAAGGCTTACTTGGAGAACATTAACGAAGCATCTCTTTCGACCAGATTGCTTGCTTGTACGCCGTCTATTACAAGCGGTATTTCTATCGAGAATGGTCATTTTGACGTAGCTTATGGCATCTTCTACCATTTACCCGTCAATCAGGCTTCTCAGGCTCTTGCTCGTCCGAGAGGATGCGAATTGTTTAAGGTCTGGGTAGCTGAACAGGGGCGACGGTACGAAGCCAATAAATCTTTGTTTCCAGGAGACATAAAAGCTTGGTACAACCGAAACTATAATGCCAATGCTAAGTTTCTTCAGTCGGTGCTGGTCGATTACAATCCCTTGACCGATGAATGGACTTCTCCGTGGTTTGAGTACCAATGCAAGGTGTTTGCCTACCAGAATCTCTGCATGAGTGACTATCGGCGGCGACTCAAAGAGAGGCTAGAGGAGGAAGGGTATTCGATTAAAGAAGTTGACACTGGCAACAAAACTAATCCTGATTTACCTCTGAGTTGGGAACAAATAAGTCTCGACGAGGCGGCTGAAGTAGCCAATGCAGAATTGTTAAGGGATCGCGAATTAGACTCAGCCCTCGCTATTGATTCCCCACCGCCAGAATTACTGCCTCGTATTCGCAAGACTCTTTTACTCAAGCGGTATGGAGAAAAGATAGTTGATGCTATTGCCTACGATTTTCGAGTGGGAAAAGAAGGAACCGTTCATCATTTGACTGGATGGGAAGCTTTGTATTTGAAGGACAAGAACGAAAATGGTACGGCAAATTAAAACAGGCATACTATTTACTGGTAGGGAGAGAAGAAGCGATCGCAGCCGACTACGCCAGGGAAAAGGAGCAACTCTATCAGACCGAGCATTTCTTGTCTGGCGATCGCCATAAGCGACGATATGCAGGGGATGTGACTTGGAACGCGAGGAAACGAGAAGCACGAAGATTTGTTGGACTGCATAAGTTTCTAGATGCCGTGACTTGGCATGAACCTGGGGATTTTAAAGGTTTGAAGTCGAAAGCGTCGAAGTTTGCTTTTAATTTTTATGATGCGATCGCCATTGACCCATCAAATCCAAACTTGTCCGTGACCCAATTCTACGAGGCACTGGTAGAGCAATTAGGGCTGGATGTGGATAAATCGGAGTGGAAGACGGAATTAGTTTTTGATGGGCAAGGTAAGGCAGTTTTAAACAAAGATGGAACGCAGAAGCGGAAGAAGTATAAACTACGGCGGATTAGTGCTGATAGCTGGAAGTGGTTTGAAATGTTCTGTGACCATCGACGAGCGATGAAAGAACGGCGGGAAGATCGAGAGGAAGCGGTAAGTGATGATGTTCCAGCCACCCCCGAAAATGTATATAAATCGGAGGGAGGGTGGAACATGGCTCAATCCAATACGGAGCAAGGCTTAGAGGGCGATTTGGAGAGCCAAAAAATGGAAACAAGTCAAAGAGCGATCGCCGAACTCCGAACCAGTCAACTCGATTCGTCAGACGAGCCGCCAATAAGCACAACTCAGGCGAGTAATAATAATCTTGTTCTGACCACCTTCCAAAATCTATATGAAACTACCGGAGGGTGGAACATAACTCAAACCCAGACCGAGAAAGGAACTGAAGGCAATTTTTCACCTCGAAAAAATGAAGCGGCGGTTGACGACATACAGGATTGTCTAAAACAACTACGACAAGTCAATACGGCTGATGATTACTGGGTTCTGTACGAGCAGAAATCTCAATTGATTGAGGAGGCGTGGAAGCTGCTCTTTGCACCAGAGCAATTAAGGATTCAACAAATTTGTGATGAGGGCATAGATCCGTTATTGAAGTGGAAGGAGGGCGATCGCTGCTTGCTATGGCATCCGTTTGCTGAGGAGAAGTGGGGACTGGCGACAATTAAGCAAGTTGTAAGGGGAGCGTGTGGATTTATTTATGTGTTGAGGGATGATGGGTTTGGGTTGCATTTGGGTCGGGAGAGGTTAGCGCGACCTGTATTGGTCGATTAGTACGGGGAACCGATTCCCCTCTGGGATTTCCACCCCAGACCCTCAAGGAAAAGGCTCGTTAGAGTCCGGCTACATCCGAGTAGGTAACGAAACAGAT
>JAAUUT010000199.1 GCA_012031035.1 Candidatus Altimarinota bacterium
GAACGGAAAGATGTTATTTTTATCAATTAAGCTACTGATTTATTATCGAAGAGAGAAAAATATTTCTGGGATCGTATAAATTCAATCTGGTGGCTCTATCATGTTGGCGATCGCGAAAAAAAGAAGCAGCTTTTCAAGTTAGGAAAAAATGACCGCTCATTCCGCAGTGATGCAACGCCTTTATTCGTGATTAGCGCGATCGCGCTTGAGATTTCGCATCAACCGATATCCCCACATCACCAACCCAGTAATGAATAAAATTAGGGGAGATAAACCGACGAAGATATAAAGAATACGAGATGGAATTCCCCAAAATGTCCCGAAGTGAAGGGTAAATAAGAATTCGCTAATGCGATCGCCCAGTGATGCTTTTATCTGCTGTGGTGCTTCGATTTTTAGAACTTGAGCCGTGTAGGGATCGAGATAGACAATTTCGCCAGATTTGCCATAAATCTCAAATGGAGACGGTTGGTTTTTAGAAGTTACAAAATATATAGATTCGATTTGTACATTGGGTAAAGCTTTTTGGGCAGTCGCGATCGCTACACTGGGAAGGATAGGCGTTTGCCCTGGCTTAGGGTCAGAGATAGTCGGTAGCTTTGATTCAGTTTCAGTAGATGCGGTAAGTGCATAAATTGCAGGGTTCATCCAGTCATAAAAGTTTAAGTAAATTCCTGTGAAGGCGGTAAATATCAAAAAAACGGCGGCTAAAATTCCAACAACCTTGTGGATGTCAAAGTTAAGTCGTTTGATATGGGCATTCCATTTAATTTTGAAGCCTGTTGTTAGTTTGCGCCAACCGGGCCACAAGATGACACCTGTCATTGCGGTAATGAGGAGAAACAAAGCGGTAATCCCTGTAACAATCCTTCCAGCCCATTCGCCAGGAAGAAATAAACGATAATGTAGGTTAAGCAGAAATCGGTAGAACGTGAATCGCGTTGCAAAATTCCCCATCACCTCGCCAGTATAAGGATTGACCAACACCTTGTAAAAGCCGTGTTCGTAAAGATTGGGATCTGCATCTGGCGCGACAAAACCTAGCATTAATGGATGGCGGTTGTCTTTTGGTAAAGAAAGCTCATCAATTTGCCAGCTTGGATAAGCAGATTTAGCAATTTCAACTGCTTTATCAACAGAAATAGGTTGTCCTTGTGGAACGACTATTTCATAGCGTTGGCTAATCAGCCAATCCTCAATTTCGTGATGAAACACGAGTAGGCTGCCTGTGATACCGATAAGGATGAGGATTAAGCCAAACCCCAGTCCAAGGTAGCGATGCACAAAAAAGAGAATGTCACGAAGTCGTTTAGTACCCATAGGAAAAAACAAGCGCTAAAATCTTACCGAAATTCTTCCTGTTACGTTAATTGGCGCACCTGGAAAGACAGTGAAAGACCCACTATCGCCCGACTCATAATACTGAGTGTCAAACAAATTGCGGACATTTAGTTGCACGTCCCAGTTGTCACGACGATAAAAAAGACTGGTATCGGCACGGAGGTAAGAAGGCAACACAAAATCGTTAGGAACTTCTGCTTCGCGATCGCCGACATAAAATAAGCCAAATCCAAAGCCTAACCCCTGAAAATCTCCGCTTTGAATCTCATAGGTCGTCCATAAACTGGCTCCCGTTTTCGGGGAATTTGCTAAAGTATCTCCTTCTGGTGAGAATTCATCTCCTTCTGTGACGATTGAGTCATTGAGGAAAGCAGAAGCAAAAATATTCCAACCGGGCAAAATCTCTCCCCCAACATCCAACTCAATACCGCGACTCCTCACTTCTCCAATGGGAATCGAAAAATCTGGGTCTTCAGGATCTTCTGTTAGGATATTGGTTTTTGTAATTTGATAAGCAGACAGCGTTGCCGATAAGCTGTCCGTTAAATCTGCTTTAACTCCCACTTCGTACTGCGTACCGCGAGTTGGTTCGATGAGATCTCTTTCTCTAGTTAGCGTATTGTTGGGAACAAAGGAACGGCTGAAACTAGCATAGAGAGAAATCGGCTCGATTGGCTGATAGACAATGCCTACACGCGGCGAGAAAGCTTCGTTCTTAAATTCATCAGCACTATCGAAATTTTGTGAAGGATCGGGAATAAATTGAAAGGTGGAGTTAGCGCGTTCGCTGACAAAATCATACCTTCCTCCAATTAACAATTTTAAATTGGGCAAGAGAGCCACTAAATCTTGTAGATAGATTCCAACTGTTGTGGTACTGCTGCTGAAGGGATCGATAATTTCTACAGGTGGAATTGTCCCCTCGTAGTAAACCGGATTAAAAAAATCAATGCCTGTAGGAATTAATTCGGAGTCACTGGTGGGGCGATATTCGAGGTGTCGATAAGTAAGTTCTAACCCCAAAAGTAATTGATGCTGTATCGAACCCGTGTTGAATTTAACCGTTAGATCGTTTTGCCACGAATAATAATCAGAACTAGTGAACTGATCCCGATAAAACTGAGACGCACTATTATTTTCATAATCGAAATCAGCAATTCTATAGGCTGCTAACTTCCCTCTTGAAAAGTAACTGCCAAAGGCAGAACGAAGATTCAGGTTATCGTTGAACTCATGGTCGAAAGTTAGATTGATAGTGTGGGTCGTATTGTCAATGCGACCGTCGGGATCGTTCAAAAATCGGTTGATGGGCAAATCGAATAAAACTGGATTGGCGGGTAGACCTTCATAAAAAACTTGGTCGGAATAAGAATATTCATAAGCAAGCGTCAGGCTAGTTGCATCGCTAAAGTCATCGCGAAGGACGGGAGAAATTGAAATGGCTTCACTATTAACAAAAGCAACGAAACTGCCGGAGTTCTGGTAAGCAGCAGTTAAACGATACAATAGTCGTCCGTCAGAAGTGAGCGGCCCCGTTAGATCGACAGAGGGTTGATAAAAGCTAAACTGTCCGGCGGTGAATTCTGCCTCGTAATAAGGGTCGCTGAGGGGTTGTTTCGTCACCAAATTTACTACGCCGCCCGGTTCAAATACCCCATACAAGACTGAAGCTGGCCCTTTAAGAACTTCTACCCGTTCAATAGTATTAGGAAGCGTAACGGTTGTTGGCGTACCGCGCCCCAACTGTATGTCAAAACCATTCCTTAGCGTTCTTGCCGCTTCAAAACCGCGAATGTCATAAATAAATCCTGAATTGGAGTAAGTTTTTCTTGGGGTTACGCCAGAGACATTGCGTAGAGCATCTGAAATTTGTGTCAAGCCTTGGTCTTCAAGCACTTGACGAGGCACTACCTGAATCGATTGGGGAACATCTCGCAAAGGTGTATCGGTTCGCGTGCCGATTGTACTACTAGGGACGAGATAACCATCTTGCTCGCCTGTTACTATCAGTTCGATATCTTCTTCTTGTGCTGTTTGACCCCCCTCATTCCCCTGTTGTGACCCCCCTTGTTCCCCCCTTGCAAAGGGGGGAGGGACTAAGCTAAAAATCAAGCCTTCTTCGCTATCAAATAACTCTACCGTTGGCTGTTTCTCTTCTCCAACCACTGTTACTAGCACCGTATTTTCATCTCGATTAGTAACAGTTACCTCGCTTACTCCTTCGATGGGTTTTTCTTGTCGGAAGGGTTGTTGTAATTGGGCGTTGGGAACTTCAGCAATGAAGTTATTTCCTTGAGAGATATTGACCACTCGTAACTGTTGGGCAACTCCTGTCGGAGTTAACAGGATGATTTCAAATCCTGTTTCGGTGGGGTTGAGTTGAACGCGATCGATGGTTGCGATTTGACCCCCCTCCGGCTGAGGGGTGGATGGCGTTTGGGCGTTAGCATTGACTGGAGTTAACCCAAATATCAATCCTTCATCGCTATCGAATAATTCTACTTGCGGAATCGCTGTTTCTCCAGAGGCAGTAACGCGAATTGTACTGGCAGTTTGATTATTTACTGTAACTTCTCTTATTCCTTCTACGGGGTTTTGAGAGCGAAATGGTTTATTGTCTGGCAGTTGTAGTTGTGCGTTGGGAATGTCGGCGATAAAGTTATTGTCAGAGCTAATATTATTGGTTTGTAACTGTTCGGCGCTTTGGGGCGGAGTTTGTAAGAGTAGTTCTATTCCCGTCTCGGTGGGATTGAGTTGTACTCCTGTGACAGGGATAATTTGACCCCCCTCAGTCTCCCCCCTTACCAAGGGAGGAGAGAAAGAAGAGGTAGTAGATTCTGCCCTATCTAAAGAGGGTGGTGGGGGAGTAAAGCCGAAAATTATTCCTTCATCAGAATCAAATAATTCTACTTGTGGGACGGCGGTTTCTCCCGTTATCGTTAATTGAATTGTCTTTTCATCTTTATTAGTCACGATCGCCTCTACAATTCCTGCTGCGGGTTTTTTAATCCGAAACGGTTTACCGTCTGGCAGTTGCAGTTGAGCATTAGCAATCTCGGCAATAAAACTTTTGCCAGAGGTGCGATCGCTTACTTGTAACTGTTCTCCTCGCGTCGTCTCTAAAACTACCTCAATCCCGTTTTCGGTAGGATTGACTCTCACTCCAGCGATCGTTATTACTTCAGGCGACTGTGCTAGTTTAAAAGCATTCCTTTCTCGCTCGGTTCTCTTTTCTCCCAAAATCGGCGAAAGACTAAAAAGAGAGCTTTCAATCCGATGTAATGACGATTTTCTTAGAATTTCTTGCGCCCACGTACCAGGAGAAATCAGCGCAGAAATAATGCTAGTCGCGAACAGCAATTTGAATTGACGACCTATCACTTCACACACCCAAATAACACAAATAATAATCAGGAATTACTATCAAGTAGATTAGGGCATATTCGATCGCACATTCCATCGCTTTCGCCACTAGACGGAATTTTTTTGACCGCTAAACGGAATTTTTTCGTTGTCTGCAATATTTACTGGGATTAATGCCAAATTGTCGGCGAAAGGAAGCCGCAAAATAGCTATGATTGGCAAAACCAACTGCACGCGACACTTCAGCAATCCTCATCGTGCCAGTTTCCAAAAGTTGCCGTGCCGTTTCCAATCGCTGCTGGTGCAAATATCCAAAGGCAGTTGTCCCAAAAACTTCACGAAAGCCACGTTTGAGCGTACAATCATTCAGTCCGACTAATCGAGAAAGTTCGAGCAATGATGGCGGACTGTCGAGTCTCTGACGCAAAATTTCTTTTGCTTGGTGAATTCGGTCGATATCTGACGATTTCAGCACTCTGGTACTGCTACTCTCACAAATCGGTTCTTGAAATTGCGCTAAGTGAAGCGCCATTAATTCAAGGGTTTTGCCTTCGAGATACAATTGTTTCAAGAATCCTTGATAAGGACAGTGTAAAATCTGCTGTAATATTCGCTGCATTGGTAGTGTGATGGTTCCTTGACTGTAATAAGGTCGGTCTTCTTGACCGGATACGACTCGTCTAATCGGGAGCGGTAACGACTTGAATTGGTCGATATCTAGCTTGTTAAAAAACGTCACGGGATTGATCGCGATTTTAACTCTTAAAACCTCTTGTCCGGCGAACCACGTTTCTGTCTCCTTAACTCCCGGACAATAGCTTAGATAGGTTTTACCCGCCATCTCATCAATCTCATCGGTAATGCCATGCAATTGCGTTTTTGCATCTCCCGTGACAAAAAAGGTCAAACCCACATCTGATGGAAACTCATCGTCACAAAGAATTTTTATATTTTCTGTCGCTTCAAAACGCCAAATTCGCAGCCAAAGATCCTCTCTCAACGACAGTTCCCAATCTTGCTCGTTGCGAATATACTGAGAACTTCCTTGCAATAATATCTCGCGATCGCTCTCTTGAGAGACAATTTCGCCATTCTCAAAGCTATTTTGTAACAGTTCGTCCCATTCTGTACTTGTAATAATCCTTACCATGCTTTAATTTAATGCTAATTTATTTCATTTGTGACAAAGTATATCTGGGAATGTTGTCGTTTGTTAGGCGCTAACTCAGAAAACGCGATCGCTTCTATGCAAAAATCCTTTTGGTTGACCAGTATCTTTTGCTGGCTAACACTACCCGTACTAGCAGAACCGACTAATCTAACCGTACAAAGACAAGCTCCCATTCATGCGATCGCCTCGAATACATCTCAAACTTTTGTTCCTGCTTTTAAAAAGAAAAGGCATAATAACAATATTTGGTTGGGTTTTGATGAAAATCAATTAAATAAATTAACCATCAAACTCAACAGAAAATCAGAATCTTTCAATTCCAATGAATGGATAACTATCAATTCTTTTAGTGCTGCTTATGTGACTTGGAATGAGAGAGAAATTGGGATGGATGAGCGAGAAAAAAAGCGCGAATTAGAACGATATTTTGACTATGAAGATACTCCTTTAAATGAATTTTATCGTTTATCCTATGAAACCACTAATAGCTTTCAGACAGGAAAATTTAAGCACGAAAATACGGTAGGACTAGATCTTATCAAGAATCCGTTTACCTTGTCTCGCGAAAATATTCGCACGAGTTCTCCTCGAAAAATTCCCAGTCCTTTTTTAGAGTCCGATTTTTTTAGTAAAAAAAACTATTTAAGTTTTTATATCGGACATGGAATCGAATTAACCGATCGACTTTCATTTTATTTTGAGGGAACGCTAGACTTAGTAATTCCAGATACGACAGATTTACCCGATCTACCTATTGTGAGTCCTCAAGAATACAATAGACATCTCCGAAATAGAAATAATTTTGATAAAATTCTCATAACAATGAATTTTGCTAATCCTAAATGAGTTCTGTATTAAAATATATTAATCAAAATCCTCAAGAAGCACAAAGGCTAGTTG
>JAAUUT010000076.1 GCA_012031035.1 Candidatus Altimarinota bacterium
AAGATTTTTTATTAAAGATTACGTTAAATCTCTCAAACTTCAGTGGGTTCGATAATTAGGGACTTCGGAAATCGAAACAGTGTTAGTCCAGATGCAGAAATTCAAGGGCATCATTGAAGGAGGCATATGCGTTCGACAGATTGAAGATTTTGTGCCTGAAACCGAGAAGCGTTATTTTGTAGTGTACGGAAAACCTTTTGCTGCTTCGTCAGATGAAGAAATACCAGAGATCGTTAAAAATTGTGCAAAACGGATTAGCAGTAAATTCTTTAGTGTAGATATAGTGGAACGCACAGATGGGGTAAAGCGAGTCGTGGAAATAGGGGACGGACAAGTTTCCGATTTGGTTGGATGGTCGGTCGAGCGTTTCACTGAGTTATGGATGGAGTATAAATAACAATTTTAAAATGCGTTTTCAGCAAAGTATCAAGAAAAGAAAGTTGGAACAATTCCTAGTAAATTGTTCCAATTTAAAATAAACTATGCTAGGAGCAATCTTTAGCCAATAACGTAGATATCGGTATGCGTCATTGGCAGTCCGGGATTGAGCTTCGCAATTTGCAACTGAGCCGAGGCTCCACTACCATCCCCATCAAAATAGATAGCTCCATTGGTAGCATTGTAGATAAAGCGATCGCTGGCATCGGCTGCACTTGCTCCTAAATAAAAGCCAGAAGCATTGAGATACCTTCCTGCGGTCAATCCACCGCCAAAACCAGTCGCCGAGACTAATATCGTGTCATAAACAGGTGCAAAATCAACAATGCGATCGATTCTTTCACCAGGCGAGTAGATGGCAATGCGATCGTATCCCGCACCGCTAACCAGTGTATCATTGCCCAACCCTCCAACCAGCAGATCGTTGCCAGCTTGTCCATAAAGAATATCGTTATTTGTTCCCCCATACATCAAATCGTTGCCAAAACCGCCGTACATGAGATCGTTGCCAGTCGTCCCATACATCAAGTCATTGCCCAGACCGCCGTACAGGTAATCGTTACCGCCAGCACCATTAATCGTGTCGTTTCCAGTATTTCCATAAAGAATGTTATTGTTACTATTACCCGTCATGCGGTTGCTGAGGATATTTCCATAGGCATTAATGTTAGTTGCACCAAATTGAATGAGGTTTTCTAGGTTATTTGCCATCGTGCGGGTTACGTTAGCGAATACAGTATCAACGCCAGCATTTGCAGCTTCAAGAATGACATCGCCATCGCCATCATTGATTACGAAAATATCATTTCCGCCACCGCCAACGAGCGTATCTTGACCGCCTTTTCCCGTGAGAGTATTAGAGGCGCTATTTCCGCGAATGACGTTATTACTATCGTTTCCCGTACCATTAATAGCAGCATTGCCAACTAAGGTAAGATTTTCTACATCGGGGTCGAGGATTGTAAAAGTTGCTGAAGATTCAACCGTATCGATACCAGCATTCGCATCTTCATTGACAAAATCATTGGCGCTATTGACCTTAAAAAGATCGTCGCCTAGACCGCCAAATAGCGTATCTCTACTGTTATTAAAACTATTATTAAAATCATTAGTGCCTGCATCTAAAATATCATTTCCATCTCCGCCATTGAGATTATCGTTATCTCCTCCTCCAATAAGGATATCGTTATTTCCACCTCCATTGAGGATATCGTTACCGCCAGCGCCATCGATGGTATCATTTCCTAACTCTCCATTAAGCGTGTTGTTTCCGCTATTACCTGTAATAACATTATTTCCAGCGTTACCCGTGCCATCGAAATTAATATCGATTCCAAGAAATTCGAGTAAGGTTAAATTCTCTAAGTTAGGATTGCTCAGAATAAAACTAAACTCAGCTTGAACGGTATCGATACCCCCTTGGTTATCTTCAATAATCGTGTCATTAGCATCTACTCTATAAGTATCGCTGCCCAATCCACCGATGAGGGTATCGCTTGTAGTAGCGCGATCTGAGCTAACAGCGCCATCAAGACTATCATTACCATTGCCCCCTTCGAGAATATCGTTGCCATTGCCACCAGAAAGTGTATCGTTATTGTCGCCACCAAAAAGCGTATCGTTGCCTCCAACGCCAGAAAGATTATCGTTACCGCTACCACCATCAAGGCTATCATTTCCTGGATCGGTAGTATTGCCACCAAAGAGGGTATCGTTTCCATCTTCGCCTCTAAGAATGTCATTATCTTGACCGCCATCGAGTCGGTCGTCACCACCACCACCTCGAAGGCTATCATTGCCTGCACCGCCAACCAGTGTATCTATACCAGAATCATCAAAAGGAGTACCGCCAGAAAGAGTATCGTTACCTAATCCACCGTCTAATGAGTCGCTACCACCTCTACCAGAAAGAACATCGTCGCCATCGCGACCAAAAAGCGTATCATTCCCAACGCCAGAGAAAAACTCTCCTTCAATTGTGTCGTTGCCATCTCCTCCATCGAGTTTGTTGTTGCCAGTATTCCCGATAATTTCGTTATTATCATTATTTCCCGTACCGTTAATGTTAGCACTGCCTTCTAAGGTGAGATTTTCTAAAAGCAAGGCAGCATCTAATTCAAAACTAACAGAAGATCTAACGGTATCAATTCCGCCGCCATTGTTATCGGATACTTCTTGAATTACATCGCCATCGCCATTAATAAAATAAGTATCGTTGCCTTCTCCTCCGCGAAGCGTATCGCGACCTGCTTCGCCTTTGAGAAAGTCATTTCCAGTATCGCCATTGAGAGAGTCATTATCATCGCCACCTTCTAAAACATCGTTATTTGAACCTCCAAAAAGCGTATCTTCGCCATTTTCGCCTCTGAGAGTATCATTGCCTCCTTCGCCAGAAAGCTTGTCATCGCCACCGCGTCCTTCGATAATATCGCCACCATTCGTGCCAATTAAGTTATTAGCAAAAATGTTTCCTGTAATAATCGCCATTTTCAGTTTCTCCGTAAAATTTGTTTTGATTTATAGGTTAGGTCGTCAAAAATTGCGTTCAATTGACCATATAACCAACATAAAATCTTGTTTCGGATTTGCCAGCCTGAAAAAGTCAGAAAAAGTCAGATATTTGTTGCGTAAAGTTCTGTTACTCAAAAACGCTCATAATTGCATGAATTCGTGAAGATATGTGAAATCCGAGAATTGGCGATCGCGAACAAGGTAAAATTTGAGTGCGTTCTGGGCAGTAAACAAAGGATATCCTCGCTATTGCATAAAAAATCGTCTTTATTCGTATTAAGAGGCGTTACTATATTTTGTCCGTTAAGCGCGAATGAATATTGAAGAAGCCTTGGTAGTTTTGGATACAGTCTTGAAGAACGCTTCGCTGAGCGACCTTCAAGAACAGATTTTTCGTTATTCTTGGGAAGGACAAAAGTATTCAGAAATTGCCGATCGCGTTGGGTACGATACGAATTATGTTAAAGATGTAGGCTCTAAATTATGGAAATTACTGTCCAATGCCTTTGCTGAAGAAGTCACTAAAACGAACCTACAATCGACTTTTCGGCGGCAATGGCAAAAAATACAAGCAGCAACCACTAATTTATCTCATTTAATTAGCGATCGCGTTCATTTTCCCAAAAACCGCCAGCAAGATTGGGGCGAGGCGATAGATGCTTCTATCTTTTACGGACGGGATCGAGAATTAGAAACGCTACAAAATTATATCATAGGCGATCGCTGTCGATTAGTCGCACTCTTGGGAATGGGAGGAATCGGCAAAACGGCACTCGCCGTTAAACTTGCAGAACAAATTCAAGGCGAGTTTCAATATCTCATCTGGCGAAGTCTGCGTAATGCGATGCCAGTGGAAGATTTATTAGTTGACTTAATTCAGTTTCTCTCCAACCAAAAAGAAACCGAAGTAGATTTACCTAACGATGTACAAGGTCGCATTACTCGATTGTTGCATTACCTGCGCCAACATCGCTGCCTGATAGTAATCGATAACGTAGAAACTATTCTACAAAAAGAGCGTACCGGACGCTATCGCGAAGATTATGAAGGTTATGGCGAACTCTTGCAACGCCTTGGGGAAACTCGTCACGAAAGTTGTGTAGTTCTCACCAGTCGAGAAAAACCTAAAGATATTGCTTGGTTAGAAGGGGAAACCTTGCCAGTGCGATCGCTTTCTCTGGGTGGATTGGATACCATTGAAGCAAAAGAAATTGTTCGGCACAAAGGCGATTTTTTAGCACAAGAGGAAGACTGGCAAGCTCTAACATTACATTATGCCGGAAACCCTTTAGCGTTGAAAATGGTTGCGCCTGCAATTCGAGATTTATTTAATGGCGACTTAACCCAATTTTTACGTTTTTTAGAAGATAATCCCCTTGTTTTCGACGATATTCGCGATTTACTCGATCGCCAATTCAATCGCCTTTCAGATACCGAAAAAGAGGTCATGTATTGGTTGGCAATCAATCGAGAATTGATTTCGTATTCGGAGTTGCTAAGCGACTTGGTTTCAGTCCCTTCCAAAAGCAACCTGATGGAAACATTGAAAGGATTGGGATGGCGGTCTTTAATTGAAAAAGCTTCCCCCCAACAAGGTGCAATCCAGTTTACCCAACAACCCGTGGTCATGGAGTACATGACAGAACGTTTAATCGAACGGGTAATGCAGGAAATTTACACCGAAACCACGGAATTAATGCTGTCTCATGCGTTGATTAAAGCGACGGCGAAAGACTATGTTAGAGATAGCCAAATTCGTTTGATATTGCAACCAATTTGCGATCGCCTTACAGATACTTATGAAGATAAAAACGCGATCGCCCAACAACTACAAAGAATTTTAGCAACACTGCACCAATTACGCAGCCAAGAAAAACAAGGGCTAGCACTCGCTCATTCTACCGGATACGGTGGCGGCAACCTGATTAACCTATTACATCAACTCGATATCAATCTGATGGGTTATGATTTCTCCCATCTAACCGTTTGGCAAGCTTATCTTCAAAATGTAAAGCTGCATCGCGTTAATTTTGCTTGCGCAGACTTGACAAAATCTATCTTTGCAGAAAGTCTTGGCAGTATAATGTCCGTTGCCATTAGTCCCGATGGAAAACTCTTGGCAATGGGAGATCAAGATGGTGTCATCTGTTTGTGGGAAATATCGACTCATCAACAAGTTGGGCGTTTTAGAGGACATACTAGTTGGGTTTGGTCGGTGGCGTTTAGTCCCGACGGTCAAATGCTTGCAAGCGGCAGTTACGATCGCATCGTCAAGCTATGGGATATTAAATCTGGGCGATGTCGCCAAACGCTACAAGAACACACTGGCGGAGTTTGGTCGATCGCATTTAGTCCCGACGGACAAAAGCTAGTCAGTACGGGCGAAGATCGAACCGTCAGATTATGGAACGTCAGTAACGGACAATGCTGCATGACACTGGAGGGTCACAGCGACGATATTTTATCAATCGCATTTAGTCCAGATGGGAAAACAGTAGCCACGGGATGTCTCGATCGCACCGTTCGATTGTGGGATATTAATCTGGGAGAATGTTGCAAGGTTTTACAAGGACACGAAGCACAAATTTGGTCAGTCGCTTTCAGTCGGGACGGTCGAATAGTCGCTAGTGGCGGACTCGAACAAATTGTGAAATTGTGGAATATTGAAACGGGAGAAGAGATTGGAACGTTGCAAGGACATGGAAGCGTTATTCTCTCGATTGATTTCAGTCCTGACGGTTCGGTTCTAGCCAGTGGTAGCAGCGATCGCACTGTGAAATTGTGGGATTTGGATACAAGAGAATGTATTCAAACATTACAAGGTCATGAGATGGAAGTATGGTCGGTGGCATTTAGTCCTCGCGATTGTATACTAGCAAGCGGATGTACCGATCGAGCAGTTAAGCTGTGGGATATCGACACGGGGAAAACCTTGAGAACGTTTCGGGGCAATGTTTGTCAGTTTCGTTCGGTGGCTTTTAGTCCCGACAGACAAACACTCGTCAGCGGTAGCGGCGACAGATTAGTTAGATTATGGGATGTTAAAACAGGTCAATATCTCAAACTCCTCCAAGGACACGTTGATTGGATTGGAAGAGTTGCCTTTAGTCGAGACGGTCAGATGGTCGCCAGTGGTAGCGCCGATGGTACGGTTAAATTGTGGAATGTTAGCACGGGTGAATGTATCAATACATTAGAAGGATATTCGGGATGGATGCCTGCGATCGCGTTTCATCCGCAAGATGACAATATTTTAGCAAGTGGGAATTTAGATCAAACGATAAAATTTTGGGATATAAATACTGGGGAATGTATTAAGACGTTAGAAGGTCATACAGATTGCGTTTGGAGTATTGTTTTTACTGCTGACGGTCAAACTTTAATTAGTAGCAGTGACGACCAAACGATTAAATTATGGGATGTTAATAGCGGACAATGCTTGAAAACCTTAGAAGGACATGATAGCTGGATTTGGGCGATCGCGCTGCATAAAGATAATCGCACCCTTGCCAGTGGCAGTTTCGATCGCACGATTAGATTATGGGACATCGAGACAGGAAATTGTCTCAAAATTTTAGAAGGACATACCGACCAAGTTCGCGCGGTTGCCTTTAGTCCCGATGGTATGATATTAGCCAGTGGTAGCACCGATGATTCTATCAGATTATGGAATGTGACTACTGGTCAGTGTTTTAGCGTTTTGCGAGGACATACAGGAGTAATCACAACACTGGAATTTGAACCGATTTTTGATAATAACCGTCCGATCCTTGCTAGCAGCAGTCACGATGAAACGATTAAACTTTGGGATATTAAGACGGGTGAATGTCTCAAAACGCTAAAAGTTACTAAACTATACGAAGAGATGAATATTACTGGTATTGCGGGATTGACCAACGCAACCATTGCTAATTTACAAGCTTTAGGCGCATTCATAATTCATAATTCATAATTCTACTGATTACTGATTTTTAAGCTGCTACTGCCTCTTGTCCATGCGATCGCAATAAATCCATCAATTCATCGCGGTAATCGTGGAAAATTGAATGGCGTTTGATTTGATGGTTGCGATTAGGTAAGTTAATTTTCATTTCTTTTCTAACAGTACCAGGACGTGCGCCTAACGCATAGATTCGATTGGAAAGGAACACAGCTTCTTCTACATCATGGGTAATCATGAAAATTGTAATTTCGGTGCGCTGCCACAAATCTAATATGAACTCGTGCATCGATTCCTTAGTATGGACATCCAACGCGCCGAAAGGTTCGTCCATTAATAGTACCTTGGGTTCGGAAGCGAGGGCACGGGCGATCGCAACTCGTTGTTTCATTCCGCCAGAGAGTTCTTTAGGTAGTGACTTAGCAAACTGAGTTAACCCAACGACACTGAGATAGTAGCTAGCTTTATCGCGTCGTTGCTTTTTAGACATTCCCTGTAGCTTCAGTCCGAACTCGGTATTTTCTTGCACCGTCATCCAAGGATAAAGGGTGTAATGTTGAAATACCATACCGCGATCGGGGCCGGGCCCAGTAACAACTTTGTTGCCAATTCTAACTTCTCCGGTGGTAGGACTATCTAATCCAGCAATTTGACGCAGCAGCGTTGATTTACCAGAACCCGATGCACCCACCGCACAGATAAATTCTCCTTGTTCGATGCTCATATTGATGTCTTTGAGAACGACAAGCGTTCCTGCTTGTGTCTGGAAGTGTTTATGCAGGTTGATAACTCGTAAATACATTATTTAAGCCTTCGTTAAATTAATTAAAAATTTAAGTGATATAAAGTTTATACTTTTCATACCAATTAACGAATAGTCTCTGCTGTAACTAGTGTTACCCTTTGCCTTCTGCTTTTTAACTAATAAAAGCCATTGACTTATCGCCCCTACAGATAAATAAATGGTCGCTGTCTTTTTATCGTTTTTGATTTGCCCACTTACAAAAAATCCTGAGTAAATACTGAAATGACAAATCGAATATCAATCCAATTACGCCAATTACAATTAGTCCGACAAAAATCTCATCTGTCCTGAGAAATCGACCTGCTACGCTAATCCGACGACCTAAACCTTCTGTTGCTGCTATTAATTCCGAAACGATAACCAACTGCCAAGCGCTAGCTAAGTTAATTCGACAAGTATCTAGAATTCCTGGCAAAACGTGCGGAAAAATTACTTGTAATAAAGTCTGCCATCGATTTCCCCCCAACATATAAGTTGCTTCAATCAAATCTTTCGGCACGAACTTAACCGTATCCATGACCATCAGGGCATTGAAGAAAAAGACTCCGATAAAAATGAGCGTAATTTTGGGTTCTTCGCCAATTCCCAAATATAAAATCAATAAAGGAATAAAAGCAGGGGCTGGCATATAGCGTACTAATCCAAACAAAGGTTCTAACAGGGCGCGAATGCTGGCAAAACTGCCCATCAACAATCCGACGGGTATAGATAAGATTGCCGCCAGCAAAAAGCCAACGCCAACCCGCCACAAACTCGCTATCGTATCTTGGAGAAGTTCCCCAGTACTCCACAGTCTGCCAAATGCTTCCAAAACTTTAGCGGGTGAGGGGAAAAACTTGGGATCGATATTTCCAAAAGTTGTTACCAGCCACCACAACAGCAACGGCAGGGCAATGGAGGCTATCATTAATAACGTTTGCAGGGGTTTGGGGATATCTTCGGCCAGCCGCCAAAAAACCGTCTGTGGCAAGACTTTAGAAGGCGTGGCGGATTGAATCGATCCACTGCTTTGATTCATAATTAAATTCCAGAATGCGGTTAGGATTATTTGGTTTTCTCGGCGTAAGCTTTGACAAAGCGATCGTCAAAAATTTTGCTAGTATCGGGTTGTTGCGGGGCAAGACCAACTTCGACGAGGAATTTACCGATTTCCTGCGCTGCAAACGGTAATGAGGTCATATTGTTGCCCGCTTGAAAAGCTTTTAAATTTTCTTCAACCGTAAAAATTTTAGTTCCTTTTGCATATTCTTTGTATTCCTCAATGCTAACCCCCGCTCGTTTTGCCATAATGTCATTAGATTTATCCCGATTTTTTTGCATATGGTCGAGCGTTGCAAACCAAGAATCAACCATTGCTTGCACTTGCTCTGGGTTTTGTTCTACAAACTTGCGCGTGAAGACTAAATGATCGGAAATAGAACCTGGAAAGTCTTTGGAACTAAATAGTTCTTTACTGCCAGGACGCTTCAATGCTTGAGTGGTAAATGGGGCAAATACTCCCACTGCATCGACTTGTCCTGCAACGAATGCTGCTGCTGCTTTCCCCGTTTCTAGGGGAACAAACTCGATATCTTTTTGCGTTAAACCTTCTTTTTCAAGTCCTAATAACAGTAAAAAATGATCTACTGTCCCTTCCTCAGCCGCCACTTTTTTACCTTTTAAATCGGTAATAGTATTAATATCTTCGCTAACGATAATTTTATCGTTGCCAGTAGAGTTGTCATTTACTAAGACGATTACTTGGTCTGCACCGCCGGATACTGCGCTAATGGTATCGTTAAGCGTTTGGCTATTTGCATCAATTTGTTCTGCTGTCAAGGCATTAATGGATTCTAAATATCCATCAAACCACTTTAGATCGACGGAAACATTATTTTCTTGGAATATTCCTTCATCGTAGGCAACTTGCCAGGGAAACCAACCGGGCCACGCACTAAATCCTAAACGCACGGTAGCTTCACCTGTTGTTGAGGTTGCAGAATCTGTTTCAGTAGTTGTTGGGATATTAGCAGCAGGATTATTGCAAGCAATAGCAAAAGTTAGAGTAATAAAAAAAATGAAAAGATAAGATAAGAGCGATCGCGTTTTCATAGCGTTTTTGCAGAGATAATTGGCTAGATATATTAGTTATTAGTAATTAGCGCTAATGAGCAATTGATTTTTTGCTACATTGACTCAAGAATTTCTATCTACTATCTTGAGACAGAAATGACTGGTTTTGCTGTTACTTGGGATGTGACCCAATCTAACCAAAAGTTTAATCCTTCTTCTGTCTTGGCAGAAATCGGAATTATTGTGACATGGGGATTAATTTGTCGGATGTTGGTTTCGATGCGATTTAGATCGATTTCTAAATGAGGCGCTAAGTCCATTTTAGTAATCAACAAACAATCGGCTTCTCGAAACATAATCGGATATTTCAGTGGTTTATCTTCTCCTTCTGTAACGCTCAAAAGCGCAACTTTGGCGTGTTCTCCAACTTCAAATTCAGCAGGACAAACCAAGTTGCCGACATTTTCAACAAACACTAAATCGAACTCTGAAGGATTATAGTCATGAGCTAATCGATGTATTCCTCCTGCTACCATTTTGGAATCTAAATGACAGGAACGACCCGTATTAATAGCAATAACCGGAACATCATATTGACGCAACCTTTCTGCATCTAATTCCGTCGTCATATCGCCTTCAATAACGGCAATTTTTAATCTATCTTTAAGTGCTGCTAGCGTTTTTTCTAATAAAACTGTCTTCCCAGCGCCAGGACTACTCATTACGTTGAGACAAGTAATTCCCCATTCATCAAAATGCTCTCGATTGTGGTCGGCTCCTGCTTGATTAGCATGGAGTAAGTTAATTTCTAAAGCTGCGTCAAATATTTGGTGCATGGGACTAATCTGTAATGGTTGAAGGATAAGCTTCCTAGATAGAAAACAGGGGGAGGGGATAAAGCAAGCAAAAAATTAATGACTTACTTCTAATTTTTCAGATGCGTTTGTATATTCAAGGCGATCGATTTTAAGTTCCCTCCCAGAACGAATATCATCCATTGGAGAATGACACTGAGGACAAGAATATTGCAATCCAATTTCTGGAGAATATTCGAGTTGGCAATTGTGACAAAAAGCAATTAATGGAGTCTCCTTAATAACCAACTCAACATCTTCTAAAAATGTTCCGCGAGTTTGAACTTCAAAGGCAAATTGCAAACTAACGGGTTCGACACAAGTAAACTTACCAACAATCAAATGAATCTTGTTAATTTTTGCTGCTTCAGGTTGTGAATCATACCAATCTCTCACCGTTATTATGAGAGCCTTAGTCATGTCAGTTTCGTGCATAATTTGGGCTTAATGATTGGGGAATAGGCAATAGGCAATAGCTTCGCTTGAGAATAGGGGAAAGGTAGATAAAAAAAGTAGGAGAAACAAACAAAACTGTTGGCTACTGAACTCCTAATTTCATAATTCATAATTCATAATTCATAATTCCCCTTACGTCCATTGTTCTACCAACTGTGGTTGTGCTTCGGGATGAATATAAGCAGGTTTTTCCTTCCTCGGTAACTGTCCTGAAATGACCAAATGAGCCATCGTATCGCAAATCACGCGAGTCGCCATCAAAGCCGTCATATCGCTAATATCATAAGGTGGCGAAACCTCGACGACTTCTAACCCACAAATAGGCGCATTGCGAACAATTTTTCCAAGCAAATAAAGTGCTTCGCGAGGTAATAATCCACCTGGTTCGGGCCATCCGGTTCCTGGTACAAATCCTGCATCGATACAATCGATATCAAAACTAATATAAACGCAATCCGTTCCATCTAAAGCGCGTTCTAAGGCAAAATCTACCGCCGCATCCAATCCTCTTTCTACGATGTCTGTTACTGTTAAGATATTAGTCGCTCTTTCCCGACAAACTTTCACGCCTTGACGGGGAACTTGCCAACCGCCAATTCCTAATTGAACCAAATTTTTTGCAGGTGCATTCTTGATATTTGTGGCATGAAACCAAGGACAAGTGTGCATCCGTTCGTCTAAATCAGTTTCTTGAGTATCGACATGGCGATCGAAATGAATAATTCCGACTTTTTTATCGCCCAAATGCCGACAAATTCCGCGAATAGTCGGAAAACCAATCGAATGATCGCCGCCTAAAATAATAGGAAATGCACCCGAATTAAAGACGTGAGCGACACCTTTTGAAATCTGATCGAAGGACTTTTCATTATTAGCTGGAATAGTGAATACATCTCCAACATCGCATAAAGTAATTTGCTCTCGCAAATCGACTCCCATTTCAAAATTGTAGGGAGTATATAATGCAGAAATACGACGAATTCCTTGCGGACCAAAACGAGTTCCAGGGCGATAAGTCGTTCCCGAATCATGAGGAACGCCTAGAATAGCAACATCATATTCGCCTACTTTTCGCACGTCTTCTAAATAGGGGGCTTTCATAAAGGTATTAATGCCCGCATAGTGAGGTAATTCGCCGCGCGAAAAAGTTGGGATAGTGCGATCGCGAATACTTTCTGCTGCTTCTAAACCATATTCTAAACCGCGATCGACTTCTTGCTGCCATCCCGTTAAAGGAAGTTGTGCTTCCCTCTCTAACGCTCTTTGTGCTTCGCTAGAATGACCATTTAATTGAGAATTTGGGGGTTGAAAAGGTTGTTGCTCAGTCATATACCCTCCCGATTACAATTTCAACTCCAATAACAATACACCCGGAAGACTAACAAAGATCTATTGTTTGCGATCCTTGTTAAAATCTCCCGGGCTTTTTTCCCGCCGTGTAGCTATCTTGAGCTTTTTTCAAGTCTAGCCTGCATCTCTCGGACCTGTCATTTAAGCTTTTTATAACTTCAACCGGAACCCTAGAAGCAATTTAGTTGCAATTTTTTTCTCCTGGTTACAGTAACAATATCTCGATCGACAAAAAGTATTTAAGACTACTAATTTAAAATTTCATGAATTTCCATAGCAACCCCGACTGAAAAGAATAATAAAATTGCTAAACTAACCCACAGCAATTTTAATAGTTGGGCGATCGCTTTCATATCTCTTATTTTTGGATATAATATTAGATTGAAAAATTTAGGAGAGCGCTTGTGCCAGAAGCCGTCGGTGTCATTCAAACTTTAGGATTTCCTCCCGTTTTAGCTGCTGCCGATGCAATGGTCAAAGGAGCGCGAGTCACCCTAGTTTATTATGACTTAGCTGAAAGAGGAGAATTCCTAGTCGCCGTGCGCGGCCCCATCTCAGAAGTAGAACCCTCAGTCAAAGCTGGACTAGAAGCAGCAGAAAAAACAGAAGGGGGCAAAGTAGTTAGTTATTATATCGTTCCTAACCCACCAGAAAACGTGCTGGCTGTATTGCCTATCGAATACACTTCAAAATCGGCTCGCTTTAGAACCTAGCAGCTATAGCAGTTTGTCTCGATATAGACTATAGTTAGAAACTGAAAAATCTATGGATTGTATAGTCTATTACTTATTTAAGTAATTTAGTCTAAAAGATTATTATTTTAGGGATATAGGAGCAAGCAAATATGCCAGCCCAAGCAGCAGTTGGATCGATTGAAACAAGAGGTTTTCCAGGGATTTTAGCAGCCGCCGATGCGATGGTGAAAGCAGGCAGGATTACCATCGTCGGTTATCTACGCGCGGGAAGCGCCCGTTTTACCCTCAATATTCGGGGCGACGTACAAGAAGTTAAAACGGCGATGGCAGCAGGAATTGAAGCAGTTGGGCGCACCGAAGGGGCAGTATTAGAAACTTGGGTAATTATCCCCCGTCCTCACGAAAACGTAGTGGCCATTCTGCCTATTGATTATAGCGATACGGTTGAACCTTTCCGACTCGCAGCAGAAGGGGGAACCATAGGTAATGGCAACCGACGTTAATCAATTATCAGTGACTAGTGACCAGTTGACTAACAACTGGTCACAACAATTAAGTTGAAATTCTTGTAAGGTGGGCAATGCTAGAGTCCTATAACCATTATTCATGGGTTATTGTAAGCATTACCCACTATTTTGCGTTTAAATTGCGATCGCGTAGCGTGGACGTTGCCCAATCGCCTACTTAATTAAAACGTGCAAATAAACGTTCGCCGAGCGCTCTTATGTATAATGAGAGCGGAAATTGATAGTATTCCAAAACCAGCCAACCCAGACAAGCTGAATGGCACAAAAAAGTTAATCCCGTCCAAAATATCGGCAACCAAGACAAACTACTCCCAGGTAAGGGAGGAAATAAATAGGCTCCCAAACCGACAATACTAGTCGGAAGCAAGACAAATGCAATTCCTGCTATCCAATAGCCCCAACCCAACTCGTTTTCTTCTCGGTATCCTCCCGTCCAAGTTCGACCGTTCCATCGCCAAGTCAGAGGGAGTTGACTATCAGCCATTTTAAGAGTTTGTTGCTCTATATTTGCCGTAAAAATATGGCGACAAAAGTTGCAAGCCAATGCTTCCATTAGCGGAATGGCAGAAATTTCTCCATGACGACAAACCGGACAAGTATATGTCCCATGAAAATTTAAACGAGTGCTTGAATTTATAGGCTCAGACATCGGTTTTTAGAGTTTGAGTAAAGTTCTAACTAAGATTTGAGAGTCAAAACGATCGATTTCAAGCAAGATTAGAAGGAATCGTTTTTGATTGAGGAACAGGAATATTTTTTAATTTTTGTAATTGCTCTTGAATGCTTTTTTGTAAGCTAGTACGAGCGATTTCGATTCCTTTTTCTAAATTACCTGGCGTTTCTAAGAAAATTAGGCTATCTATTCCTTCGAGTGCGAACAGTTGAAAAAGAAGATGGGTAACTGGGACAGAAACATTTTCGAGTTTTAGATTGAAATTCGCTTGAGCGTGGGTAGCATCTTCTACAGTTGGAAATGAATAAATAACTTGTTTTTGTTGTTGTGGTCTTTCTATATTAGCGATCGCCGAGACAATCCAATTGCCTTCGCGGTTTTGCAAAACGTAATATTCTAGATGTTGTAGCTGACTGGCAAAGGCACGTAAAACAGGAGCAACAGCTTTTTCTACTACTAAAGTTGAAATTCCCTGTTGAGGGGCTTCCTCGATTAAGATTTGTAATTGTCGGTCTAATTTCATCAACTTAACATTTTAATGAGTTTTCAAAATTGAACGATGATGCAGCGAATTCTCGAACCAGAAGTTATGGATAGTCCAGAAGAAGCTAATGATTATGATGCAATGGACTTCACAGAAATTAATACAGCTTTCGCTAAAGCGGCGATTGCACTTGCCCCCACAAAGGCAACAATATTGGATGCAGGAACGGGTACAGCGCGTATCCCTATTTTAATTTGTCAGCATCGTCCCCATTGGCAAATCAGCGCGATCGATCTCGCTCAATCTATGTTAAAAGTCGGTCAAAGGAATGTCGAACAAGCTCATTTAGAAAAACAAATTAGTCTTGAATTTGTGGATGCGAAGCAAATGCCATACCCCGATAGTTATTTTGATGGAGTTATTTCTAATAGTTTGCTTCATCACTTGAGCGACCCCCTTCCTTTTTTATACGAATTTAAGAGAGTCTTAAAACCTAATGGGGCGATTTTGATTCGAGATTTGCTTCGACCCCCCACTGAAGAAATTCTTAACCAAATGGTTGAAGCGATTGGCGCTACCTATAACACCCGTCAAACGCAACTGTTTCGAGATTCGCTACACGCAGCTTTTACGCTAGAGGAAATCGCTCAAATGCTTCAAATCGTAGGGTTGAACGATGTAAAAGTCTATCAGTCTTCAGATCGACATTGGACAATCGAACGCGCTTGGCGCTAAACGATTAAATTTTTAACATTTTTAATTGACAAACCTATAAAAAGATGTAATTATGAATAATTGTGCTAACTAAATCATCAGAGTCCGGCACAAAAAATTTGAGGGGGTTTAGCTCAGTTGGTAGAGCGCCTGCTTTGCAAGCAGGATGTCAGCGGTTCGAGTCCGCTAACCTCCATAAAACAAACAGCGGAAAACTACGCTGTTCGCGAAAAGATGCCCAGCGCGATCGCGCTACAATTTCTATTAACTGGGACGTGTTGCAAGAAGTAGGGATAATTGATTGGTATCGATCGCATCGGTATCTATGATAATTTCTTTGAATTGGGGGGACATTCTTTACTTGCCGTCCAAACCATTTCCCGCCTGCGAGAAACCTTTCAAATAGAATTACCCCTTCGTACTTTGCTATCTGATGCGCCTACAGTTGCTCAATTAGCGACTGTCATTGAAGAAAAACAACCCAAACTAGAACAAATGACCGAGATAGAGCAATTGCTAGCGCAAATAGAAAGACTTTCTCCAGATGAAGTTAAACAACAGCTTATTCAAGAAACAAATTCGAGCGATTAAGAACAATTTTCCTTTTTAGTTCTTTTTATTGGGCGACGATTCCACCACATGATAAAACCCGTAATTAATAAGATAGTAGGAGATAAGCCGACAAATACATACAAAATACGAGAGGCTTCTCCAGCAAATGTACCATAGTGAACAGGATAAAATGACTCAAATACGCGATCGCCGAATGACGATTCCGTCACAGTCGATTCGATCTTGTCTACCTTAATAATCTCACCACTGAACCGATCCACATAAGCAGAAACCTCGTTGTCGTCGATGGTTTTGCTAACTCGAATTACACCTTCGGGTGCTATAGGTAGCCACACAGCCGTTATTTCACCAGAGGGTAACGCATCACTAGCTTTTTGCAGGAGAGGCTCTGTAATAGGCAAGGGGGCTTGATTGGCGATGGGCTTAGAAACGACTGGCGCTTCTTCAACAGGCTGCGGGCTGAAGGTCAGGGCATAGATGATCGGATTCGTCCCAATACTTTTCGGTTAAGACCAAAAACGGTTAAATTAAGAGTTGTACTTAAAAACACGCACAGCTAAATGCAACTCAAGGAATTTTCGTTGAGATCACAAGCAGTTGAATCAGGGGAAGTCCAAGAAAAGGTTGTAGCCAAATTCTGTTACGTGTGATTGAGTACAAGATTGACTCAGAAAAAGAACAGAAAACTTACCGCCTGATTACCAGTTTGTTAGATCCTCAACTTTACCCTGCTATAGTACTAACTCGTGAATACCATCAAAGGTGGGAAGTTGAAAATACAATTGATGAACTCAAAACCCATCTTAATGGTCGTAAAACTCCTATCCGCTCGCTAAATCCTCGTGAAGTTGTCCAGGAAATTTATGGTTGGCTCTTAGGACATTGGGCTATACGGTCTTTAATGTTTCAAGCTTCCCAACAAGCAGGTATCTCTCCGTTGCGTTTAGGTTTTACTGGTACTCTCAAAGTCATTCGTGCCGCAATACCTGAGTTTCAGCATACTCCTACCGAACAAATCCCTTTTTTTGGTCATGGTTGATCGTGGAGATTTTGGATGAGAAAATTCCGCCTCGACAGCAAAGAAGCAATCCTCGACTAGTCAAAAAAACTCGTTCCAAATTTGCGTCCAAAAAGCCTATTCATCGTGGTACTGGTACTCAACCTCAGCCACTCAATTTTTCCATTATCAATACTGCTTAATTCTTAACCGAAAAGTATTGAGCTCGTTCCTCTCCCAACCTTGGTGTTATCTGTACTTGTTGAGAAAGAACTGGCTCGATGTCAAAAACACCAATTGTTCCCACCAGCCAAAAAATTTGAGTTATTTGCCCCAGTTTCATCACATCCCTCACACCTAAACACGTTGGCAAAGCCTTGCCGTCAAGGCATCGCTTTACCCAATCGCGCTCTATCGTACTACTATTGCAAAATTTTATCAATTATTTGAACTGGTCAAAATAACTCGTAATGCGTATTTACAATCTTGTTGGGGCTTGTACTCACTTCAAATACGAATTACTTTGGCGTAGCCCGTCTCAAAGACGTACCGACGCGGATGCAAGCGTTGCCTTCTTGAGCATCGACGAATTAGAATTATTTGGTCACTGATAAGGAGTTAGTTTTGAGTCGTTTAAAGCAATTATTTTTTGCTGTCCGAGATCGAAAAATCTAACAGCTAGCGTTGCTTTTTTACCCGAACCTAAAACGTGAGTCACTTCTCCTTCTCCAAACAGTTCGTGAACGACGCGATCGCCTATTGTCCAATTTACCTTGTCATTGCTTAAGTTTTCTACTTTAGAAATGCTATTGAGATTAAGAGAACGCACAGAAGCTTTTTTGGCTTTAACATTACTACTAATCAATTCTTTGGGTAATTCTTGCAAAAATTGAGAGGGCATTTTAACTTCTCTAGAACCCCAAATAAAGCGTTCTTTCGCATAAGTTAAAAATAGCTGTTCTTGTGCGCGAGTGACCCCAACATAACAAAGGCGACGTTCTTCTTCTAAAGCTAAGGGATCGTCTAAACTTCGGCTATGGGGAAATAGTCCCTGTTCTAAACCCACTAAAAATACAACAGGAAATTCGAGTCCTTTAGCTGAATGTAAGGTCATCAAAGAAACTTTTTGCTGTCCCTGTTCTAAGTTGTCGAGATCCGAAGCAAGAGAAGCATTAGCTAAAAACCCTTCTAATGTTTTATCTTCCGTATCTTCTTGGAATTGAAGGACGGCATTATATAATTCGTAAACGTTTTCTAAACGGTTATCGGCTTCTTCGGTTCCTTTGCTTTTTAACTCCTCGATATAACCAGATTTTTCTAGAATCTGTTGTAAGATTTCAGCCGCAGAAGTTGTCTCGATTTGTGCTTGTAATTCTTGAAGGTCTTTAACAAATTTTATAATCGCTTTAGCGGCGCGTCCTGCCATTGTATTTACTGATGTTTCATCGCTAAGAATTTCCCATAAAGGAACGCTTAATTCTCGCGCCGCAGTAATTAGCGTCTCAAGGGTAGCTTTCCCAATTCCGCGACGAGGAGTATTAATTATTCTAAGCAAACTAACTGTATCGGCAGGGTTAGCAATGATTCGTAAATAAGCGAGTGAATCTTTAATTTCTTGGCGATCGTAGAATTTAAATCCCCCTACAATGGTATAGGGGATACTTCTCTGAATTAAAACATCTTCAAAGGAACGCGATTGAGCATTAGTTCGATAGAGAATGGCAAAGTCACCCCAGTTTAGTTCGGGATTTTCTTGCATTAATTCTTTTGCTTTATTAATAACAAAATCCGCCTCAACTTGTTCGTTATCTGCTTTATAACAATAAATTTGTTCGCCACATTCTCTGGTCGGTTTGAGAATTTTATCAATGCGTTGGGTATTATTTTCGATTAAATGATTGGCAGCTTGAAGAATATTTTCTCTGGAACGATAATTCTCTTCCAGCTTAACCATGGTACGAGTATCATCATCTGGCAAACCATCGCCAAAGTCCGATTGAAAATTCAATAAGATGGTAAAGTCTGCCATCCGAAAACTATAAATCGATTGATCGGCATCTCCGACAACAAAAATCGATCTTCCTCTCCAATTCCATTCACTTTTTCGAGTTTCGCCATTGGTAGATAGCAGGCGAATTAAGTCATATTGAATGCGATTGGTATCTTGATATTCATCGACTAATATATGATGGAAGCGATCGTACCAATAACCTAAAATAGATTCATTTTGTTGAAACAGTTTGACAGGAACTAAAATTAAATCGTCAAAATCCAGTGCATTATTCGCTGCAAGTTGTGTTTGATATTCGTTGTAAACTTCAGCAATAACTCTACCTCTATAGTCTGGGTTTTCTTTAAGATATCGTTCGGGGGTTAATCCTTGGTTTTTTGCATTACTAATTTGATAGCGTATCGATCGCGGTTCAAATTTTTCTCATCTAAATTTAGTTGTTTTGTCGTAATATTTTTGACTAAGCTTTGACAATCAGAGTCATCAAATATTGAAAAATTACGAGTCCAAGTACGTCCCCTTTCATCTTGATATTTATTGATATCATAGCGAAGTATACGACCGAAAAGACTATGAAACGTTCCTATCCAAAGTTTTTTGATGGTTGATTTGTAAACGCGCGATCGCAACTGTTTTTGTTCGTATTCTGGTAATAACTCTAATCGCTGTCCGTGTTTTTTTTGCGCTAAGTTTTGAGTGAAAATTACTTCAATTCTTTCTCTCATTTCTCGCGCCGCTTTATTAGTAAAAGTAACCGCAAGAATATTTTCTGGATCGACTTGATGATTTTGAATGAGGTTAGCTATTCTATAAGTCAAGGCTCTGGTTTTGCCCGATCCAGCACCAGCAACAACCAATAAAGGGCCGCAAAAATGTTCGACAGCGCTACGTTGAGAAGAATTGAGTTGACTGAGAAAGTTAAGATTCGTAGTCATGAATGCGATCGCCTTAAATAATATGACATTGCTGTAATAATTCTGGTGATGCGCTCGAAATTTTTAGCAGCAATTTGCGCCAATTCTATACTTTCACTAGCTAGTATAGCCAATAAATGCCATTAAATTTCAACTTCGATTCATAGAATTTTCAAACTGCGATCGCGCAGTTTTTATCGTCAGTTTTCCTTGTTTCCAGTCGAGGAAAATCGGTGCTTTATCTGAACTCTGGCTATTGTAGAGCGCTAAATTTTTCAACCAATCAAATGGCTTACCATTACGGATTAGTGTAGGGAATAGCGTATCCGGTTCGCAAGTTAATTGTAAAGTTTGACCTTGAGGATCTTGTAATTCGACTTGTCCTCGGTCTAATCGAGCAAGTTTGAGATTGCTTTTGTGTGCGATCGCGCTTTTAAATTCTTCATAAGTTCCGTAAGTTTCTGGTTCGCCGACTATCAGCGCAAATCCCGCATATTCGCCTTGTTTAATTATCGATTTTAAAGTTTGTTCGTCTCGATAAATCGGACCATACTTGCGATCGTCAATCGTTACGCCAACATAAGGATTGAGATTAATGGGACGAATCGCCAACCAAGTTTTCTCTAATTGAAAAAACCAAATCCCCTTTTCAATTTCTGCTTTTGCTGTTTTAGGCAACTGAAAGAAAAAAGGCGTTTGAGTGGCAGGACGCAACCAAATCAGGAGATTTTGAAACTGTCCGACGCGATCGCCGTTATTTTTTCCTGGATGTACCCAATTACCGCCTGTATTTGCTACAAAATAATCGACCCCGCGCGTCGAATTATACGCCATCAACTTAAACGGCCCGATATCCCCATCGGGAAAACTATTAGCGACACTTCCCATTTGATAGGTATACCCAAAAAATTGCGTTTCCCAATATCCAGGGAGATCGCTGTTGCCGGGTTTCCAATTTTCATACATCGGTTTAGTCGCCAGAACTTCTACAGGTTTGTTAAACTGTTTGCGTGCCAAAGCAACAATCGCTTGAGGCGGTCGATACGTACTAGTGATGACGTGTAACATATCTAGCTTTGGATTGGGGTTAAGGAGAGGCGTATCGCCAAAGTACAACCAAAATACGCTTGCTGCTGAAGACCCAAAAACGACATTGCCACCCCCATAATCGCGCTTAGAAGGGCCGCCCCAACCGCCTCGATAATATTTTAGTGCTGCTGCCGCAGACATCCAATCTAAAGCAGCTTTAGCAAGTTTTTTGACTTCTGGGTCTTTAGCAAAATCGTAGAGATTGAGATAAGGCGTAAAAGTATGACTGTGATAAGCTTCTGAGTCCCATTCCCCCATGCCAATGTTATAAAGTGCTAAAACATAGCGTCGGATTCTTTGTTGATAAATTTGACGAGTGGTTTCATTCCCCGTTTCTTCTGCCATGAGGTAAGCTGAAGTTTCTCGCATAGCTCTAAGATTATCTGTATTGCGATCGTCTACCCAACCACCGCGCTTGCTTATATCCCAATCTCTTCCCGTACCATCTCCATATCCATACACGGGATGCAAGCGACCGAGGGGATCTTGTTTAGTCCAATTTTTTGCTCCCCGATACATACGCTTTTTGTAAGCAGGGTCAAGCAATTTTCCGAAAAGAAAATACTTGCGAACTTGTTCTTTGAGGGTAAAACTGTAATAGTAATCTATTCCTTCGGTATGTTTGTGTTTTTTGGCTTCGGGGTCTTTGTCTTGCAGAAAAGCTAGCGATCGCTCTTTATTTCCTGCCAAAAAGTCAAACATTGCTCTAGGATAAGCACTCTTTTCATTTTCTCCATACCCATTTCCATAGGTTTCTGGATTGGCAAAATAGCGAATTACTATAGCGGCGCGTTGTTGAAATTCTGTTTCTAATTCTTGCGTCCAATCATTGCGAAACTCTGATTTAACTTCTGGTAATTTGAGTCCGTTAAGGTTCCCAGAAGTAGATGGATCGAATTTTTGGGAAGGTGTCAGCATACAGCTAGCTAGTATGAAAAGACACAAGGAAATAAGCAACTTTTTGCAGAAGTCGCTTAAAAAATTTTTTTACGAACAACGGAAATAAAAATTGTTTTTTTAGAAAAAGGGGAAAAGAATAAGAGGGAGAACTTTTAGTTGTTTTTTTTTCCGTATTTGAAAAGTAGTTACTAATTTTTGTAAAAAGTCTAACACTTTGACTAACAATTTTGACATATTGTTTTACTAGACGATTATTTCTACCATGCTGTAATCGTAAAAAATGATTGAGGGGAAAAGGCTTCATTGCTAAAAAGTAATGACTAACTTTTCTTGGGTTACAGTATTTTAGCGATCGCCCCTTAAGACTAGATTAGCGATCGCCAGAATCGAAGTTACTATTTAACTTGAGCGCCGTGACTGCGAGGATCGTCTTGTGCAGATTCAATAACTTGAGATGAGGGGTTAAAAGTAGAGGTTTGACCCGTAGAATAAGCGTAAGGTAAGGAATTATTAGCAATTAGCGCGTCTAAATTAGCTTCCATGACAGAAAGCGGTTGTTCGCCAATGGTTTGCGCGATCGCTTCTCCTTCTCGATTCATAAACACAAAATGCGGAATTCCATCGACGCGGTAACGCAAGATTTCGGGGAGCCATTTGCTATTATCGACATTGAGCATGGCAAAGTTTACCGAGTCAGCATATTTCTCTTTGAGTTGGGCTAAATCTTTCGCCATTGCCTGACAACTCGTACACCAGTTAGCATAAAATTCAGTCAGAGTCGGCTTGCCATTGCTCAAAGCAACATCAATTGGGGTCGATTGTTCGGCTTGCGTTTCTAAAGAAACTGAGCTAGCTTGTGTTTGGAAGCCAAAAAAGATTGCCACGCTAAGCGCGATCGCGGCAATAGCAATTAATAAATTTCTAATTCGAGTACCGCTCGTTCCTTGAGACTCCGATAAATTCCCAGACATATCTTAAAATTTTATATTTTTTAATAAGTTTAACAAATCAGTAGTTCAGTAGTTCAGTAGAGACGCGATATATCGCGTCTTTACAGGAGTTCAGTAGTTATAAATTCTTTTTGGATCTCGGTTGAACTTTGAACCGATCTCACTCCCTAACTAACCAATGAAAAAACGAGTCACGCTAACCTTTCCTCAAAGAAGTATTCATATTCCAGTCACTTACCGCCTGGCGAAAGATTTTAACGTGGCGGCGAATATCATCCGCGCCCAAGTCGCCCCCAATCAGGTAGGCAAACTAGTATTAGAATTATCAGGAGATATCGATGAGTTGGAAGCGGCGATCGAATGGGTGCGATCGCAAGGAATTGGAATTTCTTTAGCAAGTCGAGAAATCGTTATCGATGAAAATAGTTGCGTCGATTGCGGGTTGTGTACGGGAGTTTGCCCCACAGAAGCTTTAACCCTCGATCCCCAAACGTTTAAGCTCAAATTTTGGCGATCGCGCTGCGTGGTTTGCGAGCAATGTATTCCTACTTGCCCAGTACAGGCGATTTCTACTAACTTATGATGGAGAAGTATTTGCTGGAGCCTCTGAATGCTGCGACTCGAACATATTAGTAAAATTTATCCGACTGGCGAAGTTCTCAAAGATGTGACCTGGGAAGTCAAATCGGGCGATCGCGTGGGATTAGTTGGTGTCAACGGAGCGGGAAAAACGACCCAGCTTAAAATTATTATGGGCGAAATCGAGCCGACCACAGGAGAGGTGATTCGTCCGGCGAGTCTTCATATTGGTTATTTAACTCAAGAATTTGAAGTCGAACCGACTCGCACCGTGCGAGAGGAGTTTTGGACGGTATTTAAGGATGCTAATCGCATCCATCACAAAATGGCAGAAGTACAACATCAAATGGAAACTGCCACCCCAGAAGCGTTGGAAGCTTTAATTCACAAGTTGGATAAATTGCAACGACAGTTTGAAGGACTCGATGGCTACGCACTAGAAACCCGCATAGAAAAGATTTTACCGGAGATGGGATTTGCCTCGGAAGATGGCGATCGCCTCGTCAGTGCTTTCAGCGGTGGCTGGCAAATGCGCATGAGTTTGGGCAAAATATTATTACAAGCGCCAGATTTATTGCTCCTCGACGAACCGACTAACCATCTAGATTTAGAAACGATTGAATGGTTAGAAAATTACTTGAAGGGATCGACTACCCCGATGGTCATCATCTCTCACGACCGAGAATTTCTGGATCGCCTTTGTACGCAAATTGTCGAAACCGAACGAGGAATTTCTACTACATATTTAGGCAATTATTCCTCCTATCTAGAACAAAAAGCCCTCAATCGCGAAGCTCAATTAAGCGCCTACGAACGACAGCAAAAAGAATTAGAAAAACAGCAAGTTTTTGTCGATAGATTTCGTGCTAGCGCAACCCGTAGCACCCAAGCAAAAAGCCGCGAAAAACAACTCGAAAAAATCGAGCGAATTGAAGCGCCAATCTCCGATGTAAGAACGTTACGCTTTCAGTTTCCTCCTGCGCCTCGTAGCGGTCGAGAGGTGGCGATGGTTGAAGATTTAACTCATTTCTATAGCGATCGCATTTTATTTTTAGGAGCAAATTTATTAGTTGAAAGGGGCGATCGCATTGCTTTTCTCGGCCCCAACGGTGTGGGAAAATCGACGCTGTTGCGTTTAATTATGGGAATCGAACCCCCAACGGAAGGAACCATTCAATTAGGAAAACACAACGTTATTCCTGCTTATTTCGAGCAAAATCAAGCTGAAGCACTCGATTTAGAAAAAACAGTTCTCGATACAATTCATGATGAAGTTCCTGACTGGAAAAATGAGCAAGTTCGCACCTTACTCGGACAATTTCTCTTCAGTGGCGACATGGTATTCAAACAGGTCAAATTTCTCAGTGGTGGCGAAAAAGCTCGCCTCGCACTTGCTAAAATGCTCCTACAACCTGCTAATCTGCTTATCCTCGACGAACCGACGAATCACTTTGATATTCCAGCCAAAGAAATGTTGGAAGAATCCCTAAAAAATTACGATGGTACGGTGTTAATCGTGTCTCACGATCGCTATTTTATTTCTCAAGTAGCCAACAAAATTGTTGAGATTCGAGAAGGAGAATTGCAGGTTTATAACGGCGATTATCACTACTATCAAAGAAAATTAGCAGAAGAAAAAGAAAAAGCCCGTCAGGAAAAACTTGCCGTCGAGAAAGCAGCTAAAACCGAGGCAAAAAAAGCAAAAGAACGCGAAAAAAAGGCAGCGAAAAAAGCTAAGTAATTTTTTTAGGGTAAAGGGTAAGGGGAAAAGGCAGATCGAAGTTTTCTTATTCCCTACTCCCTATTCCCTGTTGCCTAGATTCAGAGTTAACTTGAATTTTGCTCGACTACTTAAAACTGATGCGAATTTATGGAAATCGACAACTAAAAACTTTGCCAGGACAATTAACTCGTCCGACATCGGGGCGAGTGCGAGAAGCATTGTTTAATATTTGGCAAGGGAAAATTATCGATTGTCGCTGGTTGGATTTGTGCGCGGGAAGCGGTTCGATGGGTGCAGAAGCGTTGTGTCGCGGTGCAAAGGAAGTTGTCGGGATCGAGCAATCAGCACAAGCTTGCTCGATTGTCAAGCAAAATTGGCAACAAGTGACGAATTCCGAGCAGACTTTTCGCGTCATTCGGGGAGATATTTTAGTACGTCTCAAAAGTCTTGAAGGGGAGAAATTCGATCGCATTTATTTCGATCCGCCTTATAAAAGTCAATTGTATCAACCCGTCCTAGAAGCGATCCCAACTCTCAATCTTCTCGATGAAGAGGGAGAAATTGCCCTAGAACACGATCCTAAATCATGGAAGGCGATCGAAATTCCTGGATTAGAAATTTGTCGAGAAAAAGTGTACGGCAATACAGCATTAACTTTTTATAGGGTAAAACGGTAAATTAGGAGTTCAGCCGTAGGGGCGTTGGGCTAGCCCTCCTGAAAGGAGTACAATCTTCTTCCTTGTCTGCCTTGTCTGCCTTGTCTTCCTTGTCTGCCTTGTCTGCCTTGTCCACCTTGTCCACCTTGTCTTCCTTGTCCGCCTTGTCTTCAAAAGTCTCCCTTGTCTTCCGAAGGACGATCCCTACATTATTCTCCTTCTACCTTCTTTTTTAATCGCTTGCAAAGTGGCGATCGCCAGACCAAAAATTGTCAGAGGAATTACGCCAAAAAGCAGAACCTTGCTAAAAATGGGCAAATCTTGATGTCCCGTGCTATTTAAAACTAGATAGACAGTGTAAATAACGTAATAGGCGAGAAATAATCCTCCTTCCCGCCGACCGATACGATATCCCGTAAAGAAAATAGGCAGGCAAACGATCGCTACAGCAATCATGACAGGAATATCAAAGCGCAACGCAGCATTTGAGACATTAATTCCTTCTGGCGAAACCAAAGCCGACAAGCCCAACACTGCTAAAATATTAAAGATGTTACTCCCAACGACATTGCCGACAGCAATATCTCGCTCGCCTCGGAAGCTAGCCATTGCAGAGGTTGCTAGTTCTGGCAAAGAAGTTCCCGCAGCAACAATCGTCAATCCGATAATTAATTCGCTCAGTCCAAAGGTTCTAGCGATCGCGATCGCACTATCTACCAGCCAGCGAGAACCCAGCACCAGTAATACCAAGCCAGCAATAATCAGAAAAATATCGAGCAGCCATTGTGTCACCGTCGGTCTGCCGAATTTAGCATACTCTTCTTGTACGTTGCGATCGCGCTCCTTGCGACTTTGATAAATTAGAAAAAGAGTATAGAGTATGCCGCCGATAAAGAGAATCCCGCCATCGACTTTACTAATCTTGCCATCAACGCCAAATATTAGCATTAAAGCGGATACGCCAATCATAATCGGCACGTCTAAGCGAACAAGCTGTAAGGCTACCGTTAGAGGAGCAATCAGCGCTGATACTCCCAAGATAAATAAGGCATTAAAAATATTACTACCCACTACGTTACCAACAGCAATATCTGCCTGACCCGACCAAGCAGACATCACGCTAACTGCCATTTCCGGCGAGCTAGTTCCATAAGCAACAATTGTCAGTCCAATAACTAAAGGGGAAATCCCAGCCATAGCAGCTAGACTAGATGACCCCTTAACTAATAATTCTGCGCCGATCACTAACAGCGCCAGTCCAGCGATTAATAAGACAATAGTAAAAAAATCCATAAAATTTATTGTACGGGGATAAAGTCAACAATCAAATGATAAAGACGCGAGATCTCACGTCTTTACTGGTAACTGGTCACTGGTAATCGATCGCTGTTTAATACGGCCACTTCCAATTCACGATTTCGTCCTTATCCTTGCCGTGTTCGTGAGCGTAATGAAGGTTGTCGATAATCTGATTTTTCATGCGTTCCTTGGCATGAGCCGCAGCCGAACCTAATTTGGGGACGCGATCGATAACGTCGATAACTAAATTAAAGCGATCGACCTCATTTTCAATCGCCAGTTCGAGTGGTGTATTAATATTACCTTTTTCCTTGTAACCGCGTACATGAATGCGCTCTTGGTTGGTGCGGCGGTAAGCGAGTTTGTGAATCAGCCAGGGATAACCGTGAAAATTAAAGATAATTGGCTTATCGGGCGTAAAAAGAGTATCGAAATCCCGATTGGATAAGCCATGGGGATGTTCGCTATCCGATTGTAGTTTGAACAGATCGACTACGTTAATAAAACGAACTTTCAGTTGGGGAAACTCTTCTCGTAAAATAGCCGTGGCTGCTAATGATTCTTGCGTTGCGATGTCGCCACAGCAAGCCATGATAACATCGGGAAGATCGGGTTCTGTCCCGCGATCGTCGTTACTCGCCCAATCCCAAATGCCGATTCCTTTGCTACAGTGCTGAATCGCTTCTTCCATCGTTAGATAAACGAGATGCTTTTGTTTATCGGCGACGATAACATTGACATAACCCGTACTGCGCAAGCAATGATCCCCAACAGACAACAAGCAGTTAGCATCGGGAGGTAAATAGATGCGGGTTACTTCGGCACTTTTGTTAGTCACCAAATCGATAAAGCCAGGGTCTTGATGGCTAAAACCGTTGTGATCCTGTCGCCAGACGGTAGAAGAGAGCAGAATATTGAGTGAAGAGATAGGAACGCGCCAAGGAACTTCGTGCTTGCTAATATCTAACCATTTGGCGTGTTGGTTGAACATCGAATCGATGACGTGAACAAAGGCTTCGTAAGTATGAAAAAGACCGTGCCGTCCGGTCAAAATATACCCCTCTAACCAGCCTTCTAAAGTGTGTTCGCTGAGCATTTCCATTACCCGACCTTCAGCCGATAGTTCGCTACCGTCGAGATCTTCGGGTTTAAACTCTGCCATCCAAGTTTTTTTGGTGACTTCATAAATATTATTAAGGCGGTTAGAAGCCGTTTCGTCTGGGCCAAAAATTCGGAAATTGTTGGGATTCTTGCGCATCACGTCGCGCAGAAAGTTAGCGAGAATGCGAGTCGTTTCTACCTCATCAATAGCAGGTTTAGATATTTCAACGGCATAATCGCGAAAATCGGGCAGACGAAGTTCTTTACGCACCAGACCGCCATTGGTAATCGGGTTGGCACTCATGCGGCGATGACCGAGGGGAGCTAGTTCTTTTAGTTCGGGAATCAGTTTACCTTGCTCGTCAAATAATTCTTCGGGTCGATAGCTGTGCATCCAGTCTTCTAGCATCTTCAGATGATTCGCATTGGTGTGCATTTCGCCCATCGGAACTTGATGAGCGCGCCAGAAGCCTTCTACTTTGTGACCGTCGACTTCTTTAGGTCCCGTCCAGCCTTTAGGGGAACGAAGGATAACCATTGGCCAGCGCGGACGCTTGGCTTCCCCAGTGCGGCGAGCTTCTTCTTGGATGGAACGAATTTGGTTGACGCAATGTTCTAGCGTTGCAGCCATTTTTTGATGGGAGATGGCAACATCTTCTCCTTCTGGACACTCCACCACGTAAGGAGTGTAGCCATAGCCAACAAACAAGCTTTCGAGTTCTTCTGGCGTAATGCGAGCCAAAATCGTTGGATTGGCAATTTTGTAGCCATTTAAATGCAGAATAGGCAGTACCGCCCCGTCGCGGATGGGATTGAGAAATTTATTGGAATGCCAAGCGGTTGCTAATGCTCCCGTTTCAGCCTCGCCGTCGCCAACGACTACCGCAGCTATTAAGTCGGGGTGGTCAAAAGCCGCTCCGTAAGCATGAGCAATGCTATAGCCTAACTCGCCGCCCTCGTGAATAGAACCTGGGGGTTTCGGGGGTACAGTGACTGCCAATCCCGCCAGGAAAAGAAAACTGTTTGAAGAACCTCTTCATCCCGTCCTCATCCTCGCTTCTGTCGGGATAAATTTCAGAATAGGTTCCCTCTAAATAAGTAGGAGCGAGAACGCCTGGAGCGCCGTGACCGGGGCCAGCGATGAAGATGGCATTGAGATCGTATTTTTTAATTAGGCGATTGAGGTGTATGTAAATAAAGCTCAGACCGGGACTCGATCCCCAATGTCCTAACAAACGATATTTGATGTGTTCGGGTTTGAGCGGTTCTTTTAGGAGTGGATTGTCCCGCAGATAAATCATTCCAACGGCAAGATAGTTGCAGGCTCGCCAGTAAGCATCAATTTTTCGGATTTCTTCTGCGGAAAGCGATCCTTGTTCTATTGAGAGTTGGCTGGGTGCTACTGTCATAAATTGCTCCTGTTAATTATTTTTAGTTTGTCGTCGTGCCTCTAACATTTGTTTACCAGTTCAAGAAAACATCAAAACGTTAACGCTTTTTAAATCACCACTTATTGTTTTTTATTCAGATTTATGTGTTTGTTTTTGATTCTTAGCGAGCTTTCATCAAGTTTTTTGCGATCGCATGACTATCTGATAGCTTTCTAGTCGCTCGACTATGTTAAATAAATCCTGTATCTTTGCCTTTATAATTGATAGATCTGATTGTTTAAGCTTAAGTTTTAGCAAAAGATTAACAAAAGTCTAGCTTATATTTTTAATAAAATGCAACTCGATTAATCTTTAACCCAAAAAATAAAACTATCATTAATATTGGCAAAACTTATAATGAAATCTTTCTTAAGAAAAGATGACAAAAAAAGAATATTTAATTTAGAGTCTTAGATATTAATG
>JAAUUT010000200.1 GCA_012031035.1 Candidatus Altimarinota bacterium
ATGACCCGATAAAAGGTATTAAACCTCAGCCGGAAACTGAGAATTATTTAGAACGTATTGAAGCCATAGAAGCCAAAATTACTGCTGATGAATTGCGATCGCCAGCCGTTGAAAGCGAATTAAAAAATCTTCGCCAACTCAGCCTACAAATTATTGAGGATAATCCTTTTGCTGTCGCTAATAAAAGTAGTACCCTAGAAAAAATCAAAAATGAAATTCGGCAACGAACGGGAAAACCTAATGCTCGCGAAGCCTTTAGCACTTTTTGGAGTCAAGCTTATTTAGAAAATGCAGGTTGGCAACAAGAATTTGACTTTTGGAATCGTCAAATTAGACCTTTCATTCAAGCGAATTACTACAGAGAAATAGATAGATTTGGTAGATTTATCGATCGCTTTTGGTTGCTCGATTTACCATTGTTATCGTCTTTGCTATCGATTTTTGGACGCGAATTCTCTCGATTAAACGTCGCCATCGAGAATTAAGTTGGACAGAAACAATACTCCGCCGATGGTATGACCTATTCTTACTTTTACCATTTTGGCGAGCGTGGCGCGTCCTTCCCGTAGCCATTCGGCTTTATCATGTCAGTTTACTCAATCTCGAACCCGTGCGAGCAGAAATTCATCGAGATCTTTTAATGGGTTTAACGGCGGAATTAGCAGAATGGTAGGAATTGAAGTAATCGAGCAGATGCAATATTCGATTCAAAACGGAAAAGCGTTGCGCAATTTATTTGAGCCTAACTTACTAGTTGATGAAAACAGCGAGGTAAACGCGATCGCAACTCGTGTCATCAATGTTAGCGTTTATGACGTTTTTCCCCAGGTACAAGCAGATATCGAAAGTTTAATCCACCACAGCATTAACAGTAGCATCGCTCGCTTGCCAGCTTATCAACAGCTAAAGCATATTCCTGGTCTAAATAATTTACCAGACCAACTTAGCGAACATTTAGCCAAATCTTTGTCGGCTCTAGCTTATGATAATCTAACTAATATGATGGAAGATCCCGTATCGGCCCAGATTACTTCTCGTTTGGGGCGCAACTTTCGAGATGCACTCAAAAGAGAGTTATTTAGCGATCGCAACGTTCGGGAAATTAAATTCTTACTGATAAATTTATTGGAAGAGATAAAAATTAATTACATTAAAGGGATTGAAGAAGTGGGGATTGAAGAGCTTATGGATAAAGCAGAACAGTTACATCGCAAAATTGAAAATTATGCAAAAATAGCCTCCCCTTCCCCCTAAAACCCTCATAAATCTGTCTTTCGGCGCTTGTCCGAACAGATAAGAATGCGCTTAAATACGATTTTCTTAGAAAAGGTAACTGATAGATTAAAAAGCAAAATCAAAAATTTGTCACATAAAATCTAAAAGTTTTGTAAAATTCAGGCAGAATCAAGTATTGATTCTTTTACCTTACATAGCAATAAGGAATTTTTTAAAGTGACAGTAGCAACTGAGATTCGCCGTGGGACTCTAGTTGATAACCGCTACCGCATCCAAAGAATTCTCGGTACGGGGGGGTTTGGGCGTACTTATTTGGTTAGCGATGGCAGACGATTTGACGAATTTTGCGTTCTCAAAGAATTTCTTCCCAGTACCACTTCGCAAACGCTCATTCAAAGGGCACGAGAACTATTTCAGCGAGAAGCAAAAGTTTTATACGCACTAAACCATCCTCAGATTCCTAAATTCTTAGCGTGGTGCGAAGAAAGCGGACGGCTTTTCTTGGTTCAAGAATACGTCGATGGAAAAACCTATTCCGAGATTTTGCGCAATCGTATCTTTTCTGAAAGCGAAGTCATTCAATGGCTAATTGATTTGTTACCCGTTTTGGATTATCTCCACAGTTGTAACATCATCCATCGAGACATTTCGCCAGATAACATTATGTTGCCTTCCGGCGGGACGAAACCGATGTTAATCGACCTCGGTGTAGTCAAGCAGTTTATGAGCGAAGTTAGAAGCGGCAGCCTCAGAAGTATCACCAATACAGGATACACCTTATTAGTCGGAAAAGTTGGCTTTTCTCCCCCAGAACAAATCGATAGAGGTCAATGCTATCCCAATAGCGATCTCTATGCTTTAGCCGTATCTGCTTTAGTTTTGTTGACAGGAAAAGAACCCAACGGACAAGTCGATAGGAATGCGTGGATAGGCAACGAGCTAAAAATTAGCGATCGCTTTGCGCAAATTCTTGCCAAAATGCTAGCAGAAAACCCCATAGAACGCTTTTTATCTGCTAAAGAAGTTTTGGCAGAACTTCAACAACTCCAATCTAGCAAGCCTGAAGATCCCCTTCCTGTGCCTGCCATCGAACCGCCTTCGTCTCCAACTCCAGTAGTACCAGCACAAGAATTCGTTCGGCGAACGTTAATCCAAACAAAAACCAAACTTCAAGACCTTCCACAAGCCATCAGACATCGCCCTAGAAAAATGTCATTGGCAGGTTTTTTGACGATGCCAAGCAAAGGATTTACGTTAGGTGCTTGTTGTTCTGCTCTACTATTCGGCACAATCTTAATAGCTTCTCAGTCTCCTCAAATTCCCGTCTTGTGTAAAACGTTAGATAACTGCGCCAGAGATGAGGAATTTGAAGAAATTTATGCCCAAGAATTAGAAGAAGGGAAAACGCTTATCTTAGGAATCGAGCAAGCCCAAAATGTAGCTCAACTAAAGACTATACGCGATCGCCTTAGTATTGCAATTATTCGCCTAAGTACTATTCCCAAAGATGTTCGAGTCTATCGAGATGCTCGCAAAGTCCTGCGAGAATATCAGAATTATCTCAATTTAACTCAAGTTGAGATTGCCAAGGAAGACCAAGCACAGCAACAGTTAGCAACAATAGACCGACTGAGCGATACAGCCGCTCAACGAACCACAACCGCGAATACTGTCTCGCAGTATCAAGACGCAAAAACAGAATGGGAAAAAATACAACAACAATTGAAAACCATTCCCTCAAATACATTCGTTCGAGATGAGGTACAGGCGCAACTTCAAAAAGCTAATGCCAAAATTAAAACCATTCAATCTGAAATCGAGCAGCTAGTAACCCAAGCCGAACAACGATTGGAAAAAGTTACCCAACAAGCCAAGCAGCAGAGAATCGCTCAAATAACTGCCGTTCGAGCTTCTGCACCTAAAACGCCTCTTACTACTCCCGTTGTTCGTGCGGCGCAACCGCTAGTCCAATCCAAACCTAAAGTTTCTATTAATCCAACTTATAATCCTCCCAAAAAACTTAACTCAGCGATAGAAACGGCGGCTCGTCCTACTTTACCCCCACTCAAACAATCAGTAGCCGTCAAGCCAGAAAATGATACGCCTCCTCCCGTTATTGAGCCGATAGCTATTCAACAGACGAATAAGCAACCCACAACTCAACGGATTATTGCTTATCGTCAAAGCGAACGAGATATTGCGATCGCTTATGCTAACGATATAGCCTATGGGTTAGTGATTGCCGGACAGCGAGGAGAAATTAACTACCGCACGAGGATGTATCGGAAGGCTCAAAATACTATTCGATGGCTTCGTCGTGGCAAAACCTTAGAGGAAGCGGCTCGTTTGTCGAACGTTCCTATGTCAGTCGTCAAGCAACTAGTCGAGTGGGGTCAGAGTCGTCCTTCGGCAAGAATTACGCAAGAGTTCCCTGAAATTGCTAGCGAATAACTATAGACAGCGTGAATAAAAAAATCTTAGCAATCCAAGGTGACATTACTCAACAAGCCGTAGATGCGATCGTTAATGCAGCGAATAATCGCCTTCTCGGTGGCGGCGGGGTGGATGGAGCCATTCATCGCGCCGCTGGCGCGCAATTGTTAGAGGAATGTCGTCGTCTAGGAGGCTGTACGACGGGGGATGCAAAAATAACCCAAGGGTACAAACTCCCTGCTAAATGGGTCATTCATACCGTCGGCCCTGTGTGGGAAGGCGGAAATCGGGGAGAGGATGAATTATTAGCGAGTTGTTATCGTCGCAGTCTTGAAGTAGCAGCAGAAAATGAGATTCTGACCCTCGCTTTTCCTGCAATTAGTACGGGAGTTTATCGATTTCCCCTACAAAGAGCGACGAGAATTGCGGTTAGTGAAGTCAAACAATTTTTGCAGCATCCAAGTTGCATCGAACAGGTGATTTTTGTGGCTTTTGATGCACTAACTTACGATTGTTACAAGCAAATGATGTTAGCAATTTTGCCAGATTCGTAATGCGATCCTTAACATTCAATCATAAAGCTATCTCGTTGGTGAAAGTCTGCCTGCGAACCCGTATGAGTTAATGCCCAGTAACTAATATTTCCTTTTTGAGATTTAATAACAGTGGTAATCGCAACATCTAGTAATGTATCCGCCGAGATAAGCTTATCTAAATCGAGTTCTAACACAAGCTGCAACGCATCAGATTGATTCTGGACGCTAAAAGGTAACGACATAATAGCCATTTCTTCTTGCATTCCTTGGCGATAATCGTCGAAGCGATAAATATTCCAGTGTCCGGCGGGTGAAAGGTTAAATTCCCAATAACGAGTTGAATTCTTAATCCCTAAGAAAAACTCGAAACAGGTTTCCTCCCAAAGATTATGTTTGCGGATTGGCAAGTCTACAATGGCGGGAATGACAACTTTGTCTAAATCGCCAAGAAGTGTATAAGAGATAGATAGTTTATTATCGTTGCGAGCAATGTTACCGTTAATCTTTAAATCTAGCGGATGGATTGGGTCAAACGGTTGTAAAGAAAAATGGTCGTTCATCGCATATCCTGAATAATGGTACGAATAGCCGTTGCTTGAGATTCGATACTCTCGGTAAGCTTAAATTGAACGATCGCCCTAGCTAAATTGTGTTCTGGATATTTAGTCTTAAAATAAACGTTTCCTTCTAAATAATCGGTAAAAAATCGCAGTCCTAACTCAAAGGCAATCAGACGAATGGCATCGTATAAATATTCATAGTCGCTTTGGGTGAGAAAATCTTTTGCGACTGACAGATATCCTTGCAACACAGACTGACAGATATCCGTGTCGAAGCGAACCATATCCCATTGTTCTGTTTCTTCTCCCAGCGGATTACAACCCGATCGCAAGCAATCCCCAATGTCATAATGGATTAAACCTGGTTTAATGGTGTCGAGGTCGATAATCCCAATCGCTTGTCCGCTAGCCGTATCGAACATCACGTTATTGACCTTTGGATCGCCATGAATCGGACGTAAATTCAGATGTCCTTTCGTTTTTGCATTTTCGAGAACGTGCGCCCAGGTTTTGCGATCGCGCACAAACTGCAAACAATATTCTACTTCTTTCGATTGATTTATGGATACGCTACGTTGCGTTTCTACTTTTTCGTAATGCTGAAGGTAGCTTGGCGTAATGTGGAACCCTTCAAGGGTGTCAGCGAGTTTTTCAGGAGGCAAATCGCTAATTAGGTTATGAAACATCCCTAGCGCGTAGCCAACTTCATATCCATACTTGTTATCTGCGATCGTATCAAAAGACTGGGCTGCCTCAATAAAGCTTATAGCGCGCCAGAACGATCCATCTGCGTCAACCCAGTAATCTTTAGCTTCTCGTGTCAGGAGGACGCGGGGAACTTCCCAACGGCGGTTACTGAGGGGAAATTGTTGCAGGCGAGTGCGAACGTGTTTGGTTAAGAGGCTCATATTCTGCATGACAAGTTCCGGCTGACGAAATACCTGTGTATTGATGCGTTGCAGAATAAAATGCTTTTCCGATTGAGAATCAAGGGTTACTAGGTAGGTGTTATTGATATTGCCGTTTCCGAATTCCTGAATATCGATAACGTTCCCTTGTGGCTTAAATTGGTTTGCAATGTTGATAAGATCGTTCAAAGTTTTGCCTGTTGAATTGAGATGTTATTTGTATCTCTGACGATAGGTTTGGGCGATCGAGTTTCCCAACAAAGCGACTATAGCATCAGTAAGAATTATATTTACCAAAATGCCCATACAGCAGTCCACCAGGAAATTAATGTCCTGGCTAACATAAAAAGTCGATTTTAATCGACTAAAAGCAATTAAAAAAAGTCGGTTTAAACTGAGATCTTGCCCCATTAATTTCTATTTAATTCTATGATTTTCTATTTTGAATAATTTTTTTAAGAGAATATCAATAATATTATTCTACTTTAAACGGGACTGACATCCAATAAACCAATTGAATAAGCTATTAAAAGAAATGTAAAACCACTAAAAAAGATGTCTGAATTAAACCGTCTAAAAGCCACAACGGCTCTATTCTTAACCCTTAGTCTCGGTAGCGGAACTATTATACCTTTATCATTTCAAACACCTGCGATCGCCCAAACAAATCGATTTGCTGATGTCTCTCAAAACTATTGGGCAGCCAAATTTATTAACGATTTAGTTCGACGAAATATCATTGCAGGTTTTCCCGATGGAACCTTTCAACCCGATGCGCCAGTCACTCGCGCACAATTTGCAGCAATGGTGACAAAAGCATTTCAAACAACTGACGTTCGTAGTGCAGCAAGTTTTGTAGACGTTCCTTCTAATTATTGGGCAAATGGGGCGATCGCAGACGCTTATAGAACTGGATTTTTATCGGGTTATCCCGGTAGAGTCTTTAGTCCCAACCAAAACATTCCGCGAGAGCAAGTTCTCGTTTCTCTTTCTAATGGATTGAGGTATAGGGCAAACGATAATGTCACTACGTTACTCGATCGCTATAGCGATCGCGACGCATTCGTCAACTTTTCGTCAATCCGC
>JAAUUT010000077.1 GCA_012031035.1 Candidatus Altimarinota bacterium
TTGGCGCAATCTTCCTCAACCTTGGGAAAGTGCGATTGAATTGCCAATTGATATTATTGAAACCTAGATTCTGTAAGACTTATACGGTCATCTTGCACTTTTTTACACGGATCTCGGCTCAATCCCAAGTTCATCGCCCTTGCTCCCAACCATCTATCTATAAATTAAACTATAGGCTTGCGCGGGGAAAGCGATCTCTTTCCCTTCAAAACCCGCATCTTCTTTTTTTTCTTTAAGTGATCTTTGGAGTCTAAGGGGTTGACGATTGTTTCTTAGCCAATTTAAGCTTCTGAAAGTACTTAACTGCATTTTGACTCAAGCTAGAATTCACCATTTTCCACTGACCCCCCTCAACTCTAGCTCTCATTAATTCAATTTTATGGGACGAACTGATGGACAGAATGATTTCCTCATCAATTCGTTCTATTCTATAGTGTTCGTCAGAAAAATTATCGGTTTGGCGCTCTTTGAGAATCTGTTCGAGAATGGGTACGACAATGGCAAATCGCTGGCTCTGATTTTGTTCTTCTAATTCAATTAAGGTTTTCAAATTTTCAACATCGCTTGGAGCGAGACGACTTTCAGTAATCCCATCAACAATGCTCAGAAGAACTTTCGATTGCGCTTTTCCCTCTAGGACGAGATTAATATCCCGATAATTGGGAATATGTGTAATAGAAAAGCTATTTTGGTTTTGTAAGATTTGGTATTGGTGCCAATCTTTTGAGATCGTCTTCTCATCAACGTTAATATAAATTCTAAAACCCTCGGTGTGGCTGTACTCGCCATATTTATTCAACAGAATATAAGCGAATTTAATCGCTTCCTCTTCTAAATGACACAATTGCCGAAACTTTTGAGATGTCTTTTGCTCTCGACGATGCAAATAAATAGTTGGTGCTAACACTAAATCATCGACGGGCAATCCCGACCGACCATCAGGGGAAATATATAAATTCTCAAAAGAAGCCCCATTCGTGTTAGTTCCCCAAACTGAAACTCCGTAAATAGTACAGTTGACAACCGTAGCGTTTTCAAGAGAGGCTTCGTTGAGATTGGCTTCTGTTAGGTCTGAATATCTCAGGTTAACTTCGCTCAAATTCGCTTTTTTCAGACTGGCTTGAGAAAAGTTCGCATCAATAATATCGGCTCCTCTCAAAGAAGCCCTATCAAAAGTCGCTTTAGACAATAAGGCATTATTGATAGAAGCTTTTATGAGGATGGCCTTCGTTAAATCGGCATGACTCAAATTCACGTCTGATAAGGTAGCCTCTTCTAAATTAGCTTCCCTGAGATTGGCATGACTCAAATCCACGTCTGTGAGTTTGGCTCCTTTGAGGTTGGCTTGATCCAAACTAGCGCCTTTAAAAGAAATAGCATAGCCACTAAGATCTGCTAAATCAGCACCGTCAAGATTGAAGCCACTAAGGTTTTTGCAATCTTCCTCGTTTAAATCTATGCCCGACAGTTGAGGAATAATGTCAGGGTTCTTATTCCTCCATTTATTCCAGGCTTTGGCTCCTTTTTTGAGTATGGCTAGATATTGATTGTTGATTCTTGGACTACTAATGCCCAAGAAATTCGATTGTTCAACAGTGACTTGGCTAATTATCTCTAACTCAGAAGTCGTCAGACTTTTGAGCTTAAGAATTATGTCTTCTAGTAAGGAAGGCGTAGAGGTAGAGCCAATTCCTACATACTCATAAAACTGCCCTAAATCCATCCCTGCTAAGGAGGCTAGAGTCTGCCAATATTTTCGAGCCGGGAACGCATCTCCTCGCTCCCACTGAGCGATAGCTTGTTGAGTTACGCGAGGAGAAAAGAGTTGGGCAAACTCTCTTTGGGTCAGGTTTCTGCTGCTGCGAAGCTCTTTAATTAGCTTGGGAAATATTTCTTTTTCTCTTGAGAGAGAATTCATCAAGGAAAAATTACGTTGTATAAGTGAATTAACAAATAATAATTGTTTTTATTAAATCAGATTTTGTTGTAAGATTGAAAAGAGTTTTATGATTTTTTTCTTTCTAATGATTGTACCACTCGTTCAAGGTCAAAAGCGACAGAAAGATCCCTAAGTTGGATTTTCTGTCGCTTCTAATGGTTTCATGACGTATACAAGCGTAGACGGGCTAGAAGCAGATCTTCAGAAGGTAATAACTCGCCAAAGTTGAAACACCTATCTGATGCTACTCGCGTCAACCCATTTGGATAGAGATAGAAGAGGCGTTGGCTACCAATATAGCTACCACCAAGATAGAGGTCTTTGCTACCAAGATAGAGGCCTTTGCTATCTTGCTATATATTAGCAAGATTTGAGCAGTTTCGCGCACCCCATTGTTCCCAATTTTCCCCAATTGTCCACGAAAGGATTAATCCGGTACCCAGGAGCGCACTGCTTGTTTCTAGCACAAAGACTTAGTTGGTTGGTCTAAATCGTTTCTATCCCGCTCTACGCCACACACAAGTGCTAGATAGAGGTATGAATTATGACCGCAGCAACAACAGTTAAACCCCAATATGTCCCCGACAATCTCGAACTCCCCCTCTTTCTCGAATACCATCACAAAACTTGGCACACCACCAGAGATTGTCCCCAACTCCTAGCCGTCAAAATTGGGATGCAGGCAGCCATGTTCGTTGCTCAACTCCATTACTGGCTTACCAAAGAAGACGTAGGGATCTTTAAGCACGGCTGGCATTGGATTTACAATGCCGAATGGCAGTGGTTAGAACAGTTGCCTTGCTTCAAAACCGAAGCTACTGTCGGGCGAATCCGTCGCTTCTGCGAACGAATTGGCTATGTCGTCTCCAACAACTTCAACCAAAATCCCCTCAACCGCACTAAATACAGCACCCTTGACTACTACCTAATCGCTTCTGAAACAGGCTGGAACCCCCTCGGACTAGACTTGACCCGTTCCTACCGCCGCCCCCCAGGATTTATCAAAGGCGAACAACTCCGTCGCCGCCACATGAGCGACGCGGTTCCTTTGGTGTATTTCTCCGATGATGCTGAATCTGACCCCTCATCTGAAGACGAATCGCTGAAAGTCTCTAATCTCAACGATTCTCAAAATTTGAAGAATGGATTCTTGAATTTTAATAGTTTACATTCTGATTTTTGTCAGGAAGATCCTTATTCATATAATTCCTATATTTTTACCAAAACCAACGAGGTGACTGAAAAAAGAGAAGGAAAAAATTGCCAAGAAGAAAGTGTGGAGTCGGTTTTTGTCAAGACTCAAAAGCCAAATTGTAAGAAAACTTCGCTTAAAGAAGACCAAAAGAATTTAAACGGGACAAAAATTCCGCCGCGCCGCCGAGTTGATGAAAAAATCAACATGAGGGAGAATTCGACGCAGCCAGAGGATTCATCAATCCCGAATCGAAAACTTTATGATTGGGAAGTGGGATGGCAAGATGGAAAACCTGTCTTGGCCCCAGATTTTATCCGATGGCGAGCAAAAACACATTACGAACCTCAAGGGGGACAGTGGGCATCTGGAGCTAGGGGTCATGCGGCGGCTGAGATTGACCGCAAGACGAGAGCCAATCCAGGGGCAGTGGCTTGGATGTGGCAGGATTTCTTGGAGTATGCGCAGAAGTCGGCTTCTAACGCTCTAGCGCACGCGGATGCGGGGATAGAACCCGATCTACCAGTTGCGTTTACTGAAGAAATTCGCGATACAGAAACGGTTGCTGCCCTTTTAGTCGAGGCTAAGGGGTTCGTAGAAGAGGCTAAGGTTGCCAAGCTCGAAGCGTCTACCCATGAGGCTTTGCCACCAACTCAAGAGACGGAGGAGGAAAAGTTTTGGGAGCAGACGCGGCGTTCCCTTGAGTTTTACCAAACTTTTTGGCACAAATATAAAGAAAAGCCAAATCTCAAACAATTCTTAGAGAAAGTGGTTGAGGGTGTGCAAAGAACTCCAGGGTTAATTATGACTGAAGATGGGCCAGATTTCGACCCCGATTATGTGCTTGTTCCTACTCCTGAAACTGATGAGATGGGGAAGGATAATAAGCCTGATGATGGTTCAGAAAATATTATTTCTGAGACTCCTAAAAATCAAAGTTTGCCTTCTGACACGTTCAGTCAGCCAACTTTTAGGGACGCGCTTTCAAAAGAAGGATCGATGTCGGCAGTAGGCGAAATTTTTAATAGCGTTGGTACAACCGATTATTCAATAGAAGAGTACGAAATTGTCGATGTCGATAGCCTCTGTGACGATCCGTGGACATTAGAGGATGAGTCGGCTTCTGATGTCGAGCAATCGGAGGCGATCGCCATAGCCAAAATTTCAGCCACGACCGTATCCAAAGATAGTCTAACAGTAGCCGAGCAAGAGCCAACCGTTAATAATCCGCAAGGGATAAAGGTTGGAGACTGGGTTGACTGGGATGATGGCCCCGGCTACTTAGAGCCATTTGCTCCGTTTGAAGTCGTAGAGGTTGTAGGGGAACAAGCGCACTTGGATTTGATTGAGAAGCCTATTTTGCTGGCACGTTTGAGAAAGAGAGATACAACTTGACTCAAGAAAATAAGACAATATGCGGGTAATTGGGCGTTAGATTTAAATTTAAAACGAAAGCGAAAGCTGGAGGCATCCACATGAGCAATAACCCCCATATAGGTTCTTCTCTTGACGATTTTCTCTCTCAAGAGCGCGCGGTCGCCGAAGTAAATGCCGTAGCGAGCGAGCGAGTCCTAGCTTGGCAAATCGAACAAGCAATAGTGGAAAAGGGACTGAGCAAAACAGAGATGGCTAAGGCAATGAAGACTAGCCGCGCCGAACTCGATAAAATTGAACCAGAACAAAGAGAGGAAGTTATGCAAATCGTAACCAGTTGGATGAGAACGGGAATAGAACAGGGAAGACAGGAAGGACGAGAGCGAGAGATTGAGCTAGTCCTGCGGATGCTATCTGTCAAACTTGGCTCCCTCGACCCAGAAATTGAAGCGCAGATTCGAGGCTTAGAAATTGACCGATTAGAAGAATTGGGAATAGCACTGTTGAACTTTAAAAGTGCGGATGATTTAACAACGTGGTTGAAAAATTTCAAACAGCCCTCATGAATTGTCCCTTCTCTGGGGTCAATGCTTGTTCCCCTTAAAAAAACTGTTTGCACTCAGGACTATTGCGCTTTTTAATCCCCTCCAAACAATCCCGACGATTCGCCTTCTCCAGCAACCACTGAGTTTGAATCGCCGTCTCTCTCAACAGTTCTCTTTCCCCCCCAAAAATCTTCATCGCACCCAAAAAACCCGCCGATAACATAACCATAGAAACAACCACCGTCCAAAGAAACCTACCTTCCCAAGTGGAAACCTCTCTTTTGATCTTTTGGAACCACTCGGCGAACGTCTGGGGACGGCTGGCGCTGTTCGACTGAATCTTGTTGTGATTCAGTCCCACTGGCAGGCTGCTGACTAACTTGTTGGTCGCTTCCATGTTCGCTGCCAAGTAAGAGAGGACTTTCTTGTACTCGAACAGTTCTTGACGAGTTTGATTGACTAAGCTCGTCAAGTCGGAGTCGGAGTCGTGTAACTGACAAATCGATTTCGTCAATAAAAGATTCGAGGCTTGCAACTGCTCTATCAGTCCGTTGCAAACTTGCGCCAATCCGTTCAAGGTATCCCCCAGCCTCTCGGAGCTTTGAGCGAGCCGTTCCATTGTTTCCGTCTTGTGCGTCAGATGAGAAAGCGTCTCCACATTCGTTGTCGCCCATTCCCCTAGCTCCTCTCTAAAATCTTCAAACAAATCTTTCCATTGCGACGGACTATCCTCAATCAACACCTGTAGCTGTCCCAGCGCCACAAAAATGACAAAAAACTCATTTTCCGGGTCTATCCCCATCTTGAGAATAATTTCCAAAACCCGCGCCTTAATCTCCGAAGATTTGCCCTCCAAAGCCTTATCTAACCACTGCGTCTTAGCATCCCTAGTTCCCCTGCCATTATTCGGACTTAGCTTTCTCGTCGGCATCTTCCCCTTCCCCTAATTCCTCGCTAAACAGTTACCAATTATTCAGTTGTTAGTTATTAGTTATTGGGCTATCAGTTTTTGGTCGCTGTAAAACTGGGAACTGATTGAAAGACTCCAGCCTCATCAAACGCCTCATAAGCCTCCCTTAAAAACCGCTTCACTCGCTGTCGAGAAATCGAACCAAACCGCTCGTACTCCCGCGCCTCCCCAAACGATAAACTAGCCGCATCAATCGCATTGCGGTCAGCATTGCCAATAAACTTAGGAAAATCAATAACCATAACCTCATACTGCGCCATCAGCGATTGCAAATCTTCGTCATTCTCCAACGGCTCCCAATCATCGCACTTCCCCCAATTCTTCACCAAAATATGCGGCACATCCGACTTAAAAAACTCCAAAGACTTCCCTAAAAGCTTAAGACTGTCATAACCCCCATCGCAAACAAACCAATAAAAAAACTTCACCCCATCATCACTAGCAATCGAGAGCAACTCATTCCTCTCAAACCATTCAGAAACCGGAATAAAAACCTGAGCCGGAAGATTCACCAAAACCCTCTTCTCTAGCGCCGCATTATAAATAGCATTCGCCTTATCCTCATACCTCTCCCCCTCGCTAAACACAGCTACTCGACAGCCAGCCTCATTATAAATCCGTCTCACGTCGGGATTACTCCTATCAGTATCAAAGAGCGCAAACACCTCCTCCCTATCTAAAAGATATTGAATCGCAGTACGGCAGACAAAAGACTTGCCAATGCCTCCCTTCTCCCCACCGAATAAATGAACATCAGCCATTACAAATTAAACTCCTTCTCTAAATCTTCCTCTTCCGACAATGAAGATTCTCTCAGACGCTTACTTTCAGAAGAAATTAATCGAGAATCTTTAAAAGATGTTGCTTTCAATTCATTTGATGGGGTATCGATTAGCGACCCGCTCTCAGAACTAACTTTCTTTTTTGAAGAAGGTTTTAAATTCTTACTCGCAACAGCTAGTGACTCTGTAGCATCAGTCACCTCAGATTCTAGTTCGGCATTCTCAAGATTTGGAAAACGCTTTTTCCCCTGATAATAACTTTTAATCGTCGTCGGAGAAATTTGCACCCCACACGACTCCATCACCTTCGAGATATCTTCATAAGTATAATGAGCCGCCAACATCTTCTCAATCGGTTCTCGCAACCGAACCACCAACTCTTCTTTCGTCAACCCCTTCCGAACAGAAGCCTGTGACTCAAAAGCCTTAATAATAGATTCAGCAATAGAAGCCTCAATCAAAACTTCCGCCTCAGCGCTTAGATCCTTATCTTTCCCCTTTCCCTTACCTCCCTTAATTTTCTTAACCTCAGTATGAATTGCCTCAACCACACTTGCCGTTGTCATAACCTCATAAGAAGCCAGCACCTCAACAACATCTGAATAAGTGTGTCCATTCTTAAGCATCTTAGTAATAGACGGCTTAACCTTTCTAAGTAACTCCGATAAACTCAAAGGTCGTGGAGTAGAAGCCTTCTCCAAAAGTGACTGCGCTATCAATTCAACCGCATCAGGATTAGTCAGTTGTTGTGAAACCTTAGTCATTAAAACAAGTCAAAAAAAATTGAAGCTTTTACGAGCATACCCCAAGGCTAACATCAACCCAACTCGACAGTAGCTAGATTCAACTTTTCTTAAGCTAGGTAAACTATTGGGTAACGTTTTCAAGAATAAAATTGGTCTAGACTTCTCCACTAAAAAAAGATATATCATTAAACTTAAAGAAACCGCCGAATTCCAGAGGCGAGCATTCCCCTGTAGTACGCTAACCGCGCACTACTTCTCACAATGAGTGAGAACCGGGGAAGCTCGCAAGGGGGATTCCCCCTTGACCCCCATGAGCGGTCGATTAAGAGAAGTTGGGGCGATGGGCGGATGGGAAAAGAAATGATTAAACAGCATGATGTTTGTAAAAAAATGTCAAACTCTAATCCAAAAACCGAACTAGAAACATCCCTCAAAGCTATCCTCGAAACAACACCCCTCATTGAAGAAGAAGAAGCCCAATCGGGTCGGCATCATGTTATTAGCTTTAAAGTCAGCACAGCAGAAAAAGAACGACTCAATCAAAGATGCAGTGGAATAATCGTCAGTGACTATATCAGAGCTAGATTATTTGACTATTCCCTACTCCGACCCAAAACTGTAATGCCCGAAGTCAATCGGGAAACACTCTATCATCTCAAACGCATCGGAGCTAATATAAACCAGCAGACCAAAGCTATACACAGTGCTATTAAAGTAGGACAACAACCCCTAACTGACGAAGTTTACAAATACCTTTTAGAGCTTAAAGAACTGCAAGGAGCGATCGAGCAACTGCGTCAAGAAATTGTAGCTGAGTTTAGCGACCCAACAACTGATGATTAATCAATATTAATCAATATCAATCAATCAAGGAGTCAATTATGCAATCTGCTATTCACCTCAAAACTAAAGTCCTACCCGGTCGAAAAATCGAGCTTGAACTTCCTCAAGCAACCGAAGGTGAAGATGTTGAGGTCATAGTTATTATGCCTTCTCCAAAACCATCCCAATCTCGCCCTTCTGTCATAGATATCCTCGATGAGATTCATCGCCGCCGTCCCCACGGACGAGCGACGGAAGAAATAGATAGCTCACTCCAAGCGGAGCGAGAAGCATGGGACAATTAAACTTGCCATTAAACGCTCTTGTATACGTCGATACCGCCGTTCTAATTTACAGTGTCGAAGCCAATCCTAATTACCGCGAACTTTTACGCCCCCTTTGGCTAAAACTAAAAGCTTCTGAATTAAAGGTTATTAGTAGCGAACTTTCTCTAATGGAAGTTTTAATTGTTCCTCTACGCAACAACGATACTGCATTAGTGAATGATTACGAACAATTGATGCTAGAAGGGGACATACAGCTAATCCCCATCAGCCAAACTATTCTCAGAGAAGCGGCACGACTACGCGCCACGACTAACCTACGAACTCCCGATGCTATCCATGCAGCAACAGCCATGAATACAGACTGCACGCTATTTTTAAGCAACGACAGAGGGTTTCGAGCCATTCCCAACCTATCGGCGATTATTCTTCAAGACGTTCTAGAATCCTAAACCCAACGAACAATTAACAAATGGTTGCTGGTAGCTGAAAATGATAGCCAAGACGAAAGCTAACAAAAGCTTTAGAGGAACGACTAAATACGTCGTCGAAAAAGCTCAGGCTTCTATTATCGGGGGCAACATGATTGGGACGGAAACCGACCAACTCGTCGCTCAGTTTATGATATCGAAAAACCTAAACCCCAAGGTTAAAGAACCCTGCTATCATTTGATGTTATCCTTACCCCACTCCGAAACCTTAAGCAACGAACAATTCGCCTCCCTTGGAGAACGACACTTCGCCACAGTCGTCGTCTTATCTCAATTAACCGGAGAAAAAGCCAAACTCACCAACCCCGACCAACGCATTTCTGAAGACGAACTCAACTCTAAAGTAGATAAATTTCTCGACGACGAAATTCATCAATACAGCTTTTTTATTGCCAGACACAACGATTCTGACCACGACCACATTCATATCGTCGCCAGTCGCATCAACGAAATCACCACTCACGCCATCAAAACCTGGAAACAATACCCCCAATCAGAATGGTCGGCCCGTTTACTAGAAAAAAAATTTGGACTCGAACAAATCCCTTGTAGCTGGGAATCCAAAACCAGAGCTTTCACTCGTTCTCAACGCGACCGATTAGAGAAAGACGGATTGCCAGGGGCAGAAATCATGCGCCTCTCTATCGATGAAGCAGCGCAAGATAGGCCCACCATGCCCGTATTGATAGAGCGATTGGCACTCCGGGGAATCGCGGCAGAAGTTTCTTATAAAAACAATGGGCAAGTACGAGGGATAAGATTCAGCATCAATGTCGGTGAAGTAGACTCAATGGGCAATCCCAAGCTACTGACCATAACAGGCGGTGGATTAAATCGCCACAAATATTCTTTCCCTAAACTTCAATCGGAATTAGGAATTAGTTATATCCCAGAACGAGACGATAAAGCCCTTAGAGCGACAGTAGGTAATGCTCAGAAGTTATTAACAGCATTCCCAACAGAAAAACAGCAGAAAGACAAAGAAGAAACGGCGGAACTGAAGCGGACAGAGCAACTTGTTCAGAACGATTTGCCTCTTGAATTGACGAACTCAAATTTAATTGAAGGGGAGAAATCCTCTCAACCAATCAATCAACCTTACTCTCCACCACAGACCAGCCCCATTTCCCCAGAACCGTCTTCTCAATTATTAAATACTCCTGATGGTCAATCTTCCCAGCCTTCTAGAACCTCATCTGAGTCCAACCCACTTTCTAGACTAAGCGATACCGAACTTTTAAGGTATGTTCGTGCAGTTGAGCAATGGCAAAAAAACCGTCCTCCTGAGCCAAGAGTAGAATTAGGTGAAAGCTATCAAAACCGTATTGAGAAATTAAACAGACAGAAAGCTAACTTGGAAAACCGATGGCGCTCTGAAGCTCTCGAACTCAAACAATTAGGCAAACCTCGCTCCTTACTCAATCCTTTTGGGGTTAAGGCAGAAATAATTGAAGAAAAACAAAACTCGCTATTGAAGACCAGGGCAAATTTAAACAACATCAAACTACAACTCGACCAGACACAGAAAGATTTGACTCATTGGCAACAAAAAGCCAGAGTTTATCTAGCTTGGTCTGAAAATCCACATACCAAAAAAATGAATGAATTGGCCTCTTTACTCAACTCCCCACCAATAATTAAACGTCTTCAAGATATAGAACTAGGGTCTACCATCCACTCAGCCGCCAGCTACATTTTGGAAAGTAAGGGAACTCCTACACCAGAGGGGCGCGAATTAATTGGCAACGTTTATCGAATCTCTCAAACAGGAGAAACTTTAACCATTTACCATAAAGAGCGCCCCAAACCCATTTATCAAGCGACAATTAGGGAAGGAATTCTCTCGCTCGACCAGTTCGACATGAGTGAAACTGACAAACAAATTATTGAGGGAGTAGCTCAATACTTGCAACCGACCCAAGAGTCAGAACTACACAAAAGCCACCAAATCAAACGAGGCGGTTTAGGGTTGGGATAACTAAATCAGTTATCAGTAACATAGTTAATTACACGGACTTGAAATCAGAAGCGTTCATTTATGCCGCAGAGAAGGGAACAGTTACCAAAGTATTACATTGACCTTGGTGGCGCAGTAGGTGGTCGCAGAGAACGATAGCTACCATAGCTTCCACCATTGGAACCGCCCTCGGTAAAACGCAAGGATCGTGTCGGCCTTTGGCAGCTAACACTGTTTCTTCTCTTTTATTAGTTACTGTACGCTGTTCCTTGCGAATGGTCGCTGTGGGTTTGAAGGCGGCTCGAATAATAACGTTTTCTCCATTGGAAATTCCCCCTTGGATGCCACCGGAGTGATTCGTTTGAGTCCGAATTTCATCTTGAGAATTAATATAGAACTCGTCGTTATGTTCGCTGCCCGTCAGCAATGTGCCAGCAAAGCCCGAACCGATTTCAACCCCTTTGGTGGCAGGTAAAGACATTACTCCCTTGGCGAGATCGGCTTCTAGCTTATCAAACACTGGCGAGCCTAACCCCTTTGGGACATTTCGGGCAACGCACTCTACTACCCCGCCGACAGAATCCCCTTCACGCCGAACTTGTTCTATTAGTTCAATCATCTGCTCGGCACACTTTGAGTCGGGACAACGAACTATATTGCTTTCTACTTGTTCGAGGGTGACGGTTTCTGGAGCTACTAAACCTTCCAAGTCTTTAATTCGCTTTACATATCCAACGATCTCAACATTAGCAACTTGTTGAAGTATCTTTTTGGCGAGCGCTCCGGCTGCCACTCGCCCGATGGTTTCTCGTGCCGAGGCTCGTCCTCCCCCCTGCCAGTTGCGGATGCCATATTTCGCTTCGTAGGTAGCATCCGCATGAGAAGGTCGATATTTTTGAACCATCTCGTCGTAATCTTGGGAGCGAGTATCCTGATTCCGTACTAGAATGGCAATGGGAGTACCGAGCGTTTTTCCTTCAAACACCCCCGATAAAAATTCGCAAGTATCTGCTTCTTGGCGGGGAGTTGTAATTTTGCTTTGACCGGGACGTCGCCGCTCTAGCTCTTTTTGAATCTCTTGGGTGGAAATTTCTAGGCGCGGCGGACAACCATCGACGATAACGCCGATGCCTCCACCATGAGATTCACCGAATGTGGTTATGCGAAATAGATGTCCAAAAGTATTTCCCATATGGCTTAAATAAAGAATCTTAGAAACTGTTTGCGTATTCTCGCGTTTGTCCGCAAACGCTTTGCAGAGTGGCTGTAAAGTCGGGGTAGGAAATAGCTGCTGCTTCTGCTCGGTGAATCGTGGTAGTACCAGAAGCATTGAGAGCCGCGATCGCGAGACTCATGGCAATGCGATGATCGTTATGACTATCAACTTCTGTACCAATCAGGGGAGTGCCTCCAGTAATCTCCAATCCATCGGGGAATTCAGTTATCCTGGCTCCCATGCGGTTAAGTTGGGTAGCTATAACGGCCAGGCGATCGCTTTCTTTAACCCGCAATTCCGCTGCATCACGAATAATCGTTGTCCCCACAGCATATATTGCCGCAACTGTCAAGATGGGAATTTCGTCGATGAGACGGGGAATAATATCGCCTGCGATCGTACAAGCTTTTAGTTGTGAGTATCGCACTCGCAAATCAGCTACGGGTTCGCCTGTAGTAACGCGCTCGTTTTCTAAGGTTATATCTGCTCCCATCATCTCCAGCACTTCTAAAATTCCCGTGCGCGTGGGATTGATGCCGACATTTTCGATAAACAATTCCGAACCCGGTACGATACAAGCTGCCACAATCCAAAAGGCCGCCGAACTAATATCGCCAGGGACAATTACTTTTTGTCCTTGTAGAGTTGCAGTACCGACAACCGTAGCGCTGTGAGTTTCGGGTTCTATTTCTACACTTGCGCCAAAAGCTTGTAACATTCTTTCGCTGTGGTCGCGCGATAATGAGGGTTCTGTAACTGTAGTTTTTCCATCTGCCATCAATCCTGCCAGAAGGATAGAGGACTTAACTTGAGCCGAGGCAATGGGAGAATAGTAGTGAATGGGGCTGAGTTTTTGCCCTTTTACTGTCAAGGGTGCAAGGGTGTTGTTCTTTCTGCCCCAAATCTGCGCCCCCATTTGTTGTAGGGGTTTGATGACACGAGACATCGGACGATCTCTTAGCGAACCGTCTCCAGTAAAGGTAAAGTAGCGATCTCGATGAGAAGCGAGTAATCCCAACATCAAACGGATAGTCGTGCCTGAGTTTCCGGCATCGAGAATGTTTTCTGGTTCTTTGAGGTTGCCCAATCCGATGCCTTTGACAACAACCTTTTCTGAATTCAATTCCGATATTTCTACACCCATAGCTCGAAGGCAACTGGCAGTGCTGCGGGGATCTTCTCCAAGTAATAGTCCTTGAATGCAGGTTTCTCCAGAGGCGATCGCTCCTAACATTAGGGCGCGGTGGGAAATTGACTTATCCCCTGGAACTTTGAGCCGACCTTGCAAGGATAGACCTGATGCTGGTCTTTGAATCGTCAAATCGTGCTGATGTTCGGTTATTTTTAAAGCTACGATAGGAGTTGACATTGGCGTGTAAGTATTAAATTTATAAATTTTCGACAAGAGTACTTTGGTGACTAAATTCAAACGCAACAGGAACGAGCCAAGTTTGCTCCGTCATTTTAGGGGTTGGATTAACCCAAGTAACAGACTGCATAGCACGTAATCGAAACCTGTTGCTTGAGAAAAGTAGCTCCTTGGACTTAAGTCACTTCAGAACATTAGCGTTATTCTCAATCTCTGAGATTTGCAGCAAGGTCTTGAGAATAGAATCAGGATTAAGACCGATCGAATCGATGCCTTGCTCAACTAGAAAACGGGCAAATTCAGGGTAGTCGCTGGGAGCTTGACCACAAAGTCCAATCTTGCGACCGTTTTTCTTGGCTGCGGCGATCGCCATAGCGATCGTACACTTGACGGCTTCATTGCGCTCGTCAAACAAATGTGCTACCAAGGCAGAATCGCGATCCAAACCCAGGGTCAACTGAGTTAAGTCATTCGAGCCAATCGAAAAACCATCAAACACCTCGGCAAACTTTTCTGCTAGTAAGACATTGCTGGGCAATTCGCACATGACATAAACTTGTAGCCCGTTTTTTCCTTGAATTAAGCCAGACTTAGCCATCTCAGCCAGCACTGCTCGACCTTCCTTTGGCGTTCGACAGAAAGGCACCATCAAAATGACGTTGGTGAGTCCCATTTCATCGCGCACCCGCTTCAGAGCTTGACACTCCAGCCCAAAGCCTGCACGATAGCGTTCGTCATAATAACGGCAAGCCCCACGCCAACCCAGCATGGGATTTTCTTCTTGAGGCTCAAATAAGCTACCGCCAAGCAAATTGGCATACTCATTGCTCTTGAAATCAGACAGCCTGACAATTACTGGCTTGGGATAAAACGCAGCAGCAATCGTGCTTACCCCCTCTGCTAGCTTATCGACAAAATATTGAGGCTTATCCTCATAACCAATGGTGAGTTGTTCGAGGGTTTCACAGAGAGCAACATCTACGTTCCCCTCTGACGTTCTTAAGTTGGGGTAGTGAAGCAACGCTAGAGGATGGATTTTGATGTAGTTGGCGATGATGAATTCCAATCGGGCAAGACTAACGCCATCATTAGGGATTGCGGCTAGGCGAAAGGCTTCGTCTGGGTTGCCAACATTCATCATCAGTTGGGTACGGGGTCGGGGAAGATGTTCTAAGAGAGTTTCATTGATTTGAAAAGGCAACAAACTTTTGTATACCCGTCCCTCTTCTCCTTCGGCACAGGAAACGGTTATGTCTTCTCCGGTCTTAAGGATCTCTGTACCATTGTTAGTCCCCACAATGGCTGGAATTCCTAACTCACGAGCAACGATCGCGGCGTGGCAAACGCGCCCACCGCGATTGGTAACAATCGCGCTTGACTTTTGCATCAACAGTTCCCAGTCTGGGTCGGTTCTGTCGGCAACCAGAATTTCCCCTTGCTGAAACCGCTCGATATCTTTAAGATCTCGAATAACTCGTACCTTCCCCTGACCAATCCCATCACCTACACTGCGACCCGTCACCAAAACCTCACTGCGAACCTGCAATTGGTAACTACGCAAAACATTTTGAGTTTTTTGCGACTGAACGGTTTCTGGGCGGGCTTGTACTATAAATAACTCACCTGTCATACCGTCCTTAGCCCACTCAATGTCCATTGGGGTGTAAGTTTGATAGGCTTGGCTATAGTGTTTTCAATGGTGCAAGCCCAGCGTGCCAGTTGCAAAATCTCTCCCTCGTCGAGAGCAAACCGTTGGCGAGCGCCCATAGGAACGATCTCATTCTTGGTTGGTTTTGCATTACTCGAATCGTAAACCAGCTTTTGCTGTTTGCTGCCCAATCGTTTACGCAAGATTGCATGAAAGCCTTGTGACAAAGTTGGCTTGAACACGACGTACTCATCTGGATTGACTGTCCCTTGTACAACGTTTTCACCCAAACCATAGGCGGCACTAATCAGTACAGCATCTCGGAAACCTGTTTCGGGATCGATTGAAAACATCACCCCAGAGCAAGCTAAATCCGAACGCACCATTTTCTGTACGCCGATTGAAAGGTCAACCGCTAAGTGGTCAAATCCTTTAACCTGTCGATACGAAACGGCGCGTGCTGTAAATAGAGAGGCAAAACATTTCTGGCAAGATTCCAAAAGTGCCTCTTCACCGCGCACATTAAGATAACTTTCTTGCTGTCCGGCAAAGCTTGCATCTGGGAGGTCTTCAGCCGTCGCGCTAGAGCGCACAGCCACATCAACGTCATCGTTATATCGAGCGCAAAGCTGACGGTAGGCTCCTCGAATAGCGTCTTCCAATTCGGTTGGAAAAGAGGCTTCTAGAATTAGGGCTTGGGCTAGATTACTCTGTCGGCTAACCGCATCAATATTGTGCGCGTCCAAATTAGCAAAGATATTGTGGAGCTTTTGCTCTAATCCAGCCGTAGTTATGAATTGGCGATAGGCAAATGCAGTGATGGCAAATCCATTAGGAACTTTAACTCCCTGAGCAGAAAGGTTTTGAATCATCTCGCCTAGAGAGGCGTTTTTCCCACCAACTAAGGGAACATCGTTGAGTTGAATTTTGTCAAACCAAACAATCCAAGGTTGATGATTGCTGGTAGGGGAAGCGCGTTCTTCTGATGGTAGTATAATCTGCCTATTCATACTGCACTAATCTCCTAAGCCTGATTCAATATGGGGAAAAGCCTTGTCAGATGATGCCAACGTAGTTTCTGGCAAAATTTTTGGCAAAGGTGGCTGACGTGGTTAATTGTGCTAATTTCGATTGGCTTAACTTATGTCGGAATCTAATGTCTTCTAGATCGTTTCCTTCAGGCACGTGAACCATATTCAACATGGAGTATGAGAATTCTTGAGCGCGCCAAATGTAAGGCAGACGAATTTCTGAGTAGCGATCGAGATAGGAAAGAGAATGACCTCCTCGATAGTAATCGATCAATGTTTCTGCTAGTACACCTGCATCTTGCACTGCTAGATTTAATCCCTTCCCGCCCATTGGGGTAATAATATGAGCAGCATCGCCTGCCATCAGTAACCGCCCATAGCGTAAGGGTTCCATCACATAGCTACGTAAGGACATCACCCGCTTTTCAAAAATTTTGCCCTCGATGAGTATCCAATCTTTTTTAGCTAATCGTCTTTGCAAATTCTCCCAAATCCGCTCGTCAGACCAATCTTCGACGCGATCGCCAAGTGGGATTTGTAAGTAGTAGCGCGTAATCTTTTCATTGCGAAGCATATGACCGGCAAAACCGTCGGGGTGCAGAGCATAAATAATATGATTGGCGGATGGGGGAGCGTAAGCTAAAATGGCTAACCACTGATAGTTATACGGTTTGTTATAAACACTTACCGCATCCTCTGGAATGGATTGGCGAGCAATTCCATGATAGCCATCACACCCTACCAGAAGATCGGCATCAACTGTGACGCTTTTGTGATTAACCTTGTCGTATAAATCTACAACAATGCCATCAGAGGTTTGACCGATCTTGGTTCCCTCGTGATGAAACAATAGCTTACCCTTTGCATTCAGGTACTTTTGGATTAGATCGTCATTAAGATCGCTTTGTGGGTAAATGTAATGAACATCTCCACCACTTAATTTCTTGTATTCAAAAACAATACTGTAATCTGGATAGCGAAATTCGCAGCGATCGTGGATATGCCCATTTTTGATAATCATATCCGCTAGATCGTGTTTCTTGAGTAGCTCAATGGTCGTGCTTTCTAGAGCACCTGCTCGTCCTCTAGCGTAGATTTCTTGGCGATCGTATCGATCGGCAATAATACAATCAATTCCATTGTGCAACAGAATATTGCCGAGAACAACACCAGCCGGACCCGAACCCAAAATGCAAACTGATGTTTTTAATCTTGTTTCGGTATTCATTCCTTTATTCCTACTTAATTACCGTCGAATTTGGGCGATCGCTACGTCAGAAAAAATTGAATTTGGGGCAGTGCTTGCGTCATAATTCCTAAACCAATCAGAAGCACAAGTAGCGCACTTCCTGCCGACAAGAATTGTGGAAAGCGAATTCGAGCGGGGATTCGCTTAATCAAGTGTTTGGCACTAACAAAAAGTAATCCCAGGCAAGTTAGCGTTCCTGCCAATCCTAAACTGAATACCAACACCAAAATTAGTCCAAGTCCAGTCTGTCGTAGCGATATAGTACTTAGCAGCAGCACTAAAGCAGCCGGACAAGGCATAAGACCGCCAGAAATGCCTAGAGCAAGCAAGCTGCGCCAAGTAAAAGTTTTCTCGCCATTACTAAAAGAAAAATGCGAATGACTGTGATGGTGGTGATGTTCGTGATGATGGTGATGCTCGTGATGGTGGTGAGTCGAGTCAATATGGGAATGGCTACTTTGATAATCGTTGTCCGGCAATATTCGTCTGAGAAAAAGGTTAAGACCAACCATCGTTACTACGATCCCTGACAATAAACTAAGCCAAGGATAAAGCTGATCGAGCAAAATATAGTGAGAGGCAAACAGAGCTACTACTCCCAGAACGAATACGCCCATAGTATGGGTAATTGTCGTTATCAGTCCCAAAAAAAACGCATCTCTAGCCGTAGCATGAGAGCCAACTAAGTAAGCGCCAACAATGGCTTTGCCATGTCCGGGAGACAGAGCATGTAGTCCACCCCACATGAAAGCCAGCACTATCGCCACAGCTAAATTGTGAGATGAAAACCAGGAGGCATCGAAAAGATTCAATGAAAGCTCCTGACTACTAGCGCTAAATAGGTAGTTTTGTACCTGTCCGTTGTGGAAGAATGTTGCTAGACAGTGAGCGGTCGGGAGGTCTGATGAAAAAAGAGCGTAACGAATTTTGAGCGATTCAATCGGTTCAGGCCAGGTGTAGTTCAGCCGTAAGGTACTGTGAGTAACAGCAGCAGATTGCAACCAAGGAGATAGGATAGCTCTGTTGGAATGAGCTACCGTTAGCGAACCAGGATGTCCCTTGCCATTAACGAAACGGAAGCGATCGCCCAGAAAAGTTTGGAGTTTGGCATGATTAATGCGAACCTCATCAGGAGAAAGTCGATCGTCTCGATTGTTATCCGCAAAAGCAACTAAGCTGGTCGGTAAGGCAAGAATCACTTGGGTTTCCGTTTTTCTAACGATCGCCTTGGCAACTGACAGATCGGCTTGATGACCATAGCTGGGGAAGGTAAAGAAACCCGACATTAATAGTGCGCCCAGAAAAGAAATAATGCTGAATTTAAATAGATTCCACGGCTTTGTCATCTTTGATGCTTGGTGAATATTTAAAGATTGAGAAGGAGTACAAACACTAAACGACTACTGGTTGTCTGACAACTGAATCGAATCGAAGGTATTTCCGAAGCGACTCAGAGATCGGACGCAAATCGCGGGGTTGTGAGATTGGTCGGAACAATCCATCAATTTCCCACCGCTTATCGTCTAAGCTAATAGCCCAAGCATTCAGCCAAACCGATGATGGAAATTCAGCTAACTTCTCTGGCATCGTATCCTCTAGCGCCATTAAAAAGATTACCTGAGCTAATTCCTCAAACATTTGTATGCTTGCAATGTGATCTTCGATCAGTTCAAGTTCGGTTTTGTTGGTCTTTAAATTGCGCGCACGTAGTTCTTTAATAAAGGGGATTTCCAGGTAATCGATGAACTCATACGATCCCCGTTGTAATGATTTAGCTTTCCAATCTAGAAATAACTTATTCACTCGATGGGATAGTAAAAAGAACTGTCCGGCACCCTTGCGAACTTTGCTTCTCTTTTGCGGGTCAAGAAATAGAGCATTAAACATCAATGGTGCGCTAAAAGCCCATGCAGACAATACATCCCAGAGGTATTTCATTGCCATGACTGTACCATTGCCAAAGCATAAGTAGGCATTGTGAATATTTGTGGTGACGCTTTCGCAGTAATTGATCGTGAAGCGATTCGCATCATCAACAACTCCTTGAGTTAACTTGCCTTGCAGGTCGAGTTCAATCATTTGAGTCGTAAGGGAATTCTCAAAGCCAATCAAATCTGTACCAGGAGAGTAAAATGGATCGGCAAATACGCCAGCTACGCCTACACAAGCCCAGCGATCGCTTGAAAAGACTTGCTTGGATGAATAACTATACTGAGGAATCTTGTGAAAGTCTAATGGTGGCTTCTCTTTGAGATGAGCAGCTAATATGGGTTCGTGTTCTTCTAACCAACGGAAGGCTTTCTCATAGGTATGATAGGTTCCAAAAGGATGAACCTCTTCATGAGTGACGATTCCAACACTCGTAAATCCGGTAGACAAAGGAATTAACCAGACCCAATATCCCTCACCGCACAAATGGTTTGTAGAATAATAACGTTTTTGATTCGGAACGCGATCGTGCCACTCTGTTTCAGTGCTGGGAACAAAATCGCTTAGATCTAAGCGACCATCGACTCGAAACCATACAGCACTAAATTTGGGATTGTTCGGTCTATCAAAACCTAATTTCTTTTGCAGAAATCGACGACGACCCATCGAATCGATGACCCAACGAGCTTGAATAACTTGAGTTGTTTTTGTATCTCCTTGGGTGTAAATAACTTGGTGCAACTGTTGTGGTTCGGAAGCAAGATTGATGTCTTTAACCGAGCAGTTCTCGATTAATTCCATACCCGCATCAACATTAAACTGGCGGAGATCGTTCTCAAACTTTCCGCGATCGATTTGATAAGAATTAGGCAAATGATATTGTGACAGTCCAAGTTCAGGTCGCTTGTGAAAAGGACCGCGCGTATCGCCAAAGAAATAGCGCAGCCCCAGTTTATGAAGATGGTGTTCCTCGAAATAATCCGTTAGCTGAAGTACGTTAGCTAAATAGAAAGCACCTACTTCTACCGTTGATTCGCCAACCTTAAAACCCGCTTCCGGTAAAGGACGCGCTAATCTGTCAAGCATTGCAATTGAGAGGTCGGGCATTTTTAGCTTTAGCTGTCGCGCTAGAGATAGTCCAGCTAGTCCCGAACCGCAAATGACAACATCGTAAATACTCTGGTTCATAACGAATCTCCTTTTTATCTGATGTCTCAATTCTGAAAACTCAACAACGTTTCTGTGCTTCATCCAAGCAAGTCTTTAATTTCTGTGCTAAGACCTGCACGTGAGGCTCGTGAAAAATAGAATAGTGATCGCCGGGAACATCATGAATCTCTAAACCCCCGCTTATTATTCCGCCCCAACCCTGTTGAGGATCTCGGTTATACCAATCTTCAGATGTAGGCAGATAGGGTCTTTTAAACGAAGCTGGTTCGCTTGCTCGCATTAAGGTAACTCGACCTGGATACACTTGCGCTCTGTACCCTCTTTTCGCTTGCATATTCGCCTCAGCAACCAATTCTTTAGATAGATGCTGGGGTAAAGAACGACCTAATTTTAGGTAGAGTTTGCTACCGATCTCCTGTTGCTTTCTGCGAAGAACGTCACTCAGGTCATCGAACATCGATTTGGAGATGCCAAGCTTTAGCAAATACGACCAATAGTGCTGCCATCGAAAGGAAAGCCGTGGAAAACAATCTAGTCCAAAAGTGTCAAACATCACTACTAAGGCTACTTCTTGTCCTTGTCGGCGCAGTTGCTGGGACATCTCAAAAGCCACCGTTCCTCCCATAGAATTGCCTCCTAAGAAGTAGGGTCCTTCTGGCTGAAGCGTCCGTATTTCATTGATGTAATGGGCTGCCATGTCTTCTATGCGAAAGTAGGGTAGCTCTTTTCCGTTTAACCCCTTGGACTGCAACCCATAAAAAGGTCGATCCGATCCCAAATAATGAGCTAGTTTTCGGAAATTTAAGACATTTCCTTGCTGTCCGTGGATGCAAAAGAAAGGAGGTTGGGTTCCACTCGTTTGGATTGGGACTAAAGAAGACCAAGATACTGACTCCCCTTCCTGAGCGAGCGTTTTAGCCAGAAGCTCTATCGTTGGTGCTTGAAGCAGGGTTGTTAAAGGAAGGGTTTTGCCAAATGTCTTTTCCACTTGGGCAAACAAATTCATTGCTAGTAATGACCCTCCCCCTAACTCGAAGAAGTTATCTTTTACGCTAACCGACTGAATCCCTAAAATCTGCGCCCAGATCTGGGTAAGTTGGAGTTCTAAGGGATTTCGAGGGGCTATATAAATCCTTTCTGGCTTGGAGCTTATCTGGTTTAATCTTTTCTGTTGCAACTGTTGCTGTTCGGCTTCGCTCAAAGGCAGCAGTTGAGAAATCGGCTGTTCGGGGTTGGTAACGGCGTTTTCTAGTACAGTTTGAAAGCGATCTAGCATCTGGGCGATCGCCGTCTCGCTAAACAGATCCGCGTTATATCTTAAGATGGCAGTTAATTTATCTGTTTCTTCCAACAAATACAGATACAGATCGAAATCCGCCGCCCCACCGTCAACCTCTAGCGTCTCCACAGCTAATCCAGACAACTCCAAGCCATATACGCCCGTGTTTTGAAGACCAAACATAATCCGAGACAATGGAGTTTGAAGTAAATTGAGGGACTTGACCAACTGCTGTACTGGCAAGTCTTGATGGGCATAGGCTCCTGATGCTACCTGACGTACTCGTCCTAACAAGTCTCGAAAGCTAGGATTCCCCGAAAGGTCAGTCTGTAAGATGAGTAAGTTGACAAAATAGCCGATGAGTTCCTTAACTTCCTTGCGATTGCGATTGGCAATAGGACTACATAGGAAGATCTCATCTTGCTCTGTATAGCGATGCAGTAAGACTTTGAAAGCTGCTAGCAACACGACAAAAAGCGTTGTTCGCTCCTGACGGCTCAGTGCTTTAAGTTCTTTTGTCAACTCCTCCGGTAATACGAGCTTTTGGCAAGCCCCTTTGCGAGTTTGAGAGGCTGAACGAGGAGAGTCTGTAGGGATTTGCAGTTCGGAAAGATGATTGCCAAGTTGTCGCTTCCAGTAATCGAGCAGCACCTCTAGAAACTCTCCCTGAAGCCACTTACGTTGCCAAACGGCAAAGTCGGCATATTGTATGGACAAATCGGGAAGCACAGAAGTTTTACCCGTCGAGAAAGCCTCGTAAAGGGTTGACAATTCCTGAAACAAAATCCCTTTAGACCAGAAATCAACAGCAATGTGGTGAACGACAATCAGCAGTACATATTCCCCTTTTCCCAAATCCAGCAAACTAACCCGAAAAAGCGATCCTTGATTCAAGTCAAAGGGTTGCTCGACTTTCTCGCCGATTAAGTGCATTATCTTTGCTTGTTGCTTATGTTGAGGGATTTCTCCCAACTTTTCTGTCAATAAATCAACAGTCAATTCAGGATGAATAATTTGAACTGGCTTTCCCTCCACCACTGAAAAAGTAGTACGCAAAGCTTCATGCCGCCGCAGAATCTTATTAAGACTTTGCTCTAAGGCGGATACATTTAGCGATCCTGTAATCCGAAAAGCAAAGGGCATATTGTAGGCAGAAGACTTATTCGGTGCTAATTGGTCGAGAAACCATAACCGTTCTTGAGCGAAAGACAAGGGAATGCTATCCTCTCGTGGCACTGAAACCAAAGGTGGAGCTTGATTTTGCAAGCTCATAACCGTTGCGATCGCCTGCCAGAAGTCTTTTGAGGCATCTTCTGAGCGAGTTTTGGGTAGAGTTGTCCCTGAAGTCGAGCGATCGCTCTGAGGGATTTGCTCGTTACTAAGAGATGATTTGAATGACATAATAAGATTGTTGTGAAGCTTCCAATGGCAACTTCATCAAATTGAGGTGTAGTAGCAGGCGTTTTGGTAGCCTTCGTACAGAAACTTACGCTAAGGCTAAAAGTCAGTCATAATAAACGTTTCGAGGCTTAACTTTCCTTAGCATTTTCTAGAAAGAGAAGTGTACCAGTTAAACTTTAAGTTATTTGGGACGACTTTTGAGAACGAGATTTCAAGGGTTTCAGACTCATAAAAGCGGGGAGGTTCAATTGGTACAGTCATCAGCAGGTTTTAGCGTAAGAATCTGCATGGCTGCTACTCAAACCCCTAGCACGTCAAGAAATTAGGAATTTTTCTTGTTCTGCACCATTTCGACAATTGTTGAGATGGTTTGAAAGTTTTCAAAGTTAAGCTCATAACTTTCTAGCTTAATATCGAAAGCTTCTTGCAGGTTGGAGATTAAAGTCATCGCGTTGATTGAGTCTAATCCAAGGTTAAAAATATCAATGTCGTCGTTAATTTCTTCGATGCCAATATTTGGCAATAGCTCAGAAATAATGCTTTTAGTCTTTTGTTTTAGCTCTTCAATCATTGTCAATTTTTTAGCCGTTTACTGATGTTTGCAAATGTCCGATATGATGACGTGTCTCTCAATTAATTCCTTGAGAATGCAGAGGGCTGGAGGCAGTGGATGCAGATGGTTCCGCTAAACGAAGCTCAGTAGGGGCTTTAAACATTTGCTCCCTTTCGGTCGCTCTTATGGCTCGTGCCCTAAAAGCATCGGGATAAATCTTTTCTGCCTTCTGCATAAATTTCTTTGGTCGGAAACTTTATCCTTTGCTTGTCATTAAATTGCGAACTGGAGTTCCAGACACAACCATTCCACAAGTCAATAACTTGACTTTTCTATCCGCACGCAATCGTTCATAGGCAGATAGAATAATTTCCTCAGTTTCTTGCCAATTAATACATTTATCTGTGACCGAGACACCATATTTCAATTGGCTCAAATCGTTAGGAATTTTTTGATTCCCTTCTCGTAAGTTAGATTCAATCATCATGCCAACAATGGATTGATTCCCATCGAGGATCTGTTGAAGAACATCATTAAACGCAGCAACCTGTAGATTGTGTTGTTTATAAGAGTTGCCATGGCTGCAATCAATGACAATTCTTTTTGGTAATTGAAGCTCTTCTAATTTCTTCTCTACCCAAGCCACTGTTGCTGCATCAAAATTGGGATGTCCTCCCCCTCCCCGTAAAATGAGATGACCATCAACATTTCCTTTAGTTTGGAAAATCCTAATCTGACCGATTTGGTCAATTCCTAAAAAACGGTGAGAAGTTCTTGCCGCTTGAATGGCATCTAGAGCCACTTGAATATTGCCATCAGTACTATTCTTAAACCCTACTGGCATAGACAGACCGCTTGCCATTTCACGATGAGTTTGAGATTCAATCGTTCTGGCTCCAATTGCCGTCCAAGAAATTAATTCAGATAGATACTGGGGAGTAACTGGATCTAAGCTTTCTGTGGCAGTAGGAAGTCCGAGTTCGGCAATTTTAATTAATAACTGACGAGCCGTTAATAACCCCTTTTGCACGTCGAAAGAACCATTGATATCGGGGTCGTTGATTAACCCTTTCCAACCTACAGTAGTTCTGGGTTTTTCAAAGTAAACTCTCATGACAATCAGAAGTTTATCTGCGACCTTGTTGGCAAGGGGATTCAATTTTTCTGCATATTCCAAAGCCGCTTTTGGATCGTGGATAGAGCAAGGACCGACAATAATAAATTGTCTGGAATCTTTACCCGTCAAAATATTTTGTATGGCTTCTCTACCTCGTAAGACTGTTTCTATAACAACTTGGGTCAGAGGTAGCTGCTCTTTCATTTGAGTTGGGTTCATTAAAACCCTTGAAGACTCAATATTAGTGTCGAGTAGTTGGTTAAGGTTCATAGTGCTTATTTTTCTGTGTTAGATAAGTTCATCGCGCGATCGCTCGACTCATCATTAATCAGAGCCTCAGAAAAAGTTGCGCTACATCAAAATAATTAGCCCGATTTCTTACGCTTTAAACCAAATGCTTTCTGAGAATTTTACCGAGAGGACTTTTAGGAATCTCATCGCGAAACTCCACAATCTTTGGCACTTTGAATTCTGCCAGACGCTCTTGACAATAAGAGAAAATTTCTTGCTCCCGAAACGATTCTGGCCCATTGGGAACAATAACGGCTTTGACAATTTCGCCAGAATGAACTTCTTTAACCCCGACAACAACCGCTTCCTTAACTTTCGGATGGGTTACTAAAATATCTTCTATCTCAATGGGATCGACCTTGCGACCACCAGTATCGATCAAGATTTTTTTCCTCCCAGTTATGTAAAGTCGTCCTGCTGAATCAAATTTGCCTAAATCACCTGTAAAAAATGCTCCATCTTTGAATGCTTGTTGATTGAGTTCCGGCAGGTTGTAATATCCGTTGGTGAGGGTTGGACTTTTAATGACTACTTCGCCAATTGCTCCAACCGCTAACTCATCGCCATGCTCGCCAATAATCTCAATCTCGACATTTTTGAGCGGAATGCCTACAGAATTCCAAGTGGCTTCGGGATTTTCATCTAGATTGATCCCAACGGCACCTGCCTCTGTGCAACCATAGAGTTGTCGGATGGGAACGCTAAAACGTTTGAGAAACTTCTCGAAAACATCTTTTCCCAGAAAGTTGCCAGCAGAAAAGCATAGCCTCACGGTAGATAAGTTAGCTCGCTCGCTGGTAGGAGATTCAGCCATTGCCTTGAAGATGTAGGGCACGCCAGGAAGAATGGTAATTTTTTCTGTCTCGATCAGGTCTAAGATCCTTGGAACTTTAAAGATGAATGGCACTTCTACCGAGATGCCATTTTGCATCGATTGCTCCAAGATGACTAAGGTGGCTCCATTGCAGATAGACGCTAGAAGACAGTTCCCCAAACCGTGAGCGTGATACAAAGGGACAACACACAAAATGTTGTCGGATGAATTAACTTTGGCGGTTTCCGCGAAGCTTATCGCTTCATTGTAGAGATTTTTTTGGGTTCGAGCGACTCTTTTCGGTCTTCCCGTGGAACCCGATGAATACTGATAAAGCACATCATCGCTAGTGGGGAATGCAGTTTCGCCCTCCGTCTTTTCTGGAAGAATCAAGTCGTAGAAGTATTTTGCAGGAGAATGGATTTTATCGACGACAATCAACTGTATGGCTCTATCGAAATTGGAGAGGGCTTGTAGGCAAAGGTCAGCCCGTTTAGAATCAGTGATGATGACTTTAACATCGCTATCAGCCAGGTAATAACCAATTTCTTCTATTTTGAACAGATGATTGAGAGGCAAAACAATACCATTGAGCTTGGCGATCGCATAAAATCCAATAACAAACTCAGGGCAATTAGGCAAAAGAAGTGCAACGCAATCTCCTTGACCGACACCAATTGAATTTAAGCCTCTGCTAAAGCCTTCAACTTTCCGAGCGAGATCCTGATAGCTCATTCTTATGTTGTCGCAGACAATGGCTGTTTTCTCAGGATTATTCGATACAGCTTTAGCTAATAATTGGGTCAGCATATTGACACCTCAAAACACAACACTCAAAAACAGCAGTCGAAAGCGTTTCTAAATTTCAAAACAATTTAGAGACTTTTTAGAAAATAACTTTCAGGAAATTTTTCGGTAATCATCATAACGGATTTCCGATTAGTCACTACCCGATAGGTGCGAGAAAGCATCTCGTCAGATGGGTCAATGTTGAAGTAATCGGCTAAATCGCCAGCCAATTCTTTTTTAGAATCTAAAATCTCTTTGAAGGTTTCTACTCTCTGTTCAAACCAAATTTTGCCAATGGGTACTTTAGTCTCTAACAGAGCCTTTCTAAACTTTTCTTCCAGTTTCTCAGGAACAACGATAGATTCTGCATAAACAACATTTTTTCGGCTAATCTTTCCTTGAAGCAGAATCTTTCTCACAATTACTTCGGTTCCTTCTTTTAAATCCATTGAGGGAATCTCGTGGGCTAATGAAACGAGTTGCTCGGATAACTTGACCACTCGAATTTGCTCGAACAGGTAAGCCTCTAAAATATCTGTAACAGTTCCATCCGTGGTTAACAAAATTCTTTGAAAGGTACTCAAGACAGATGGATCGATATGATTGCGAGTTAAAGATGCCTGAAGATCGTTTCTTAACAGAGAACTTGACAAATTAATTTCATTTTTTGCATCTACAACCGTTGACGAAGATTTATTTTGAGCGTTCATTGTTTTTAATCCCTCTAAATACTAACTACTTGAAATAAAACGGTAGTTGCTCATCTTTCCGACAATGGTTATTTAACACGCCGACCGAAACGTAAAGCGATCGCGCCAGCACCATGTTGAATTACCATCAATAAACCTCCAATAATTGCTAAATTTTTCAAAAACTGAGTTGGTTGGGTTGGGTCGGAGAAGTCAGTATGAAAAATTAATGTCGCTGGAATGAGGAATAAAGCTAAGGCTGCTGCTCCCCAACGTGCCTGGACTCCAAGCAAAAGGGAAATTCCACCTAAAAGTTCTACAGCAATTGTCATCACTAAAAAGAAACCTGTTAAGGGTAAGCCGTGGGCAGCCATGTATTCTTGCGTCTCAACAGGATTTAGAATTTTGCCAACTCCTGTCCAAATAAATAAAACCGACAGGAAAATACGTGCAATTAGGGGAAATTGATTGCGGGTAGCGTAGAGTCCAGTTCTAGAATGAAGTTCTTCGCGACCTTCACTCAGATCGAGAGCATCAAGATTTCTTGGTTCCATGGTTATTCTCCAAGGTTTATTAGGGAAATTTTGTGAGTGCTATTTAGATTTTTTTAGAACGCCACAGAAAAGCTGTACTCCAGCCAAAAATTCCTAGAAAACCCCACATAGAGGGGCAGGATTCCGATATTTGTGGAGGAGAAGATCTGTCTCCTGGTATACCCGTCTCTGCAATAAAATTTTCAAGTCCTGATGAGGTACTAAACAATAGCGTCTGTGCTGATTCAACTCCAGAGTTTGTCAGCGCATAGGAGTTCCCCTCTGGCAGATAAACGAAGGTGTTGGGGGTTGCGGTAAAAAGTCGATTCTCTAACTGGAATGTCACATTTCCATCGAGGACATAGAATGCTTGGTCAACTGGTGAAGAGATTAAAGATTCAGTTTCTGATTGAGGTGGGACGAAAACATCAAATAATGATAATAATCCTTTTGTCTGTGCGCCAGTAGCTACAAAACTATAGTTATCTCCGCCTAGCCAAAAAGCTTGACGTTGTGGGTCGGGGTATAGCGTAGGAAAATCATCCGACGTATATCCATTCGTGAGGGTATAGGTATTATCTTCCCCCGTGGTAAGAACTGCCTTATTTTGTAGTAGCCCAACACTTGTCTCTTTTGAAGGGTTGGTTAAGGTTAGAGTAACTTTTTGATTCTCTCCAATATCGGTCAAAGGAATAGAGACTGTCTTAATTCTCTCTCCATCAGCAAAATTGACTGGTATCTCAACCTTCCTGGAATTATAGCTTAGAGCAATTGTGGCACTAACGTCTCCTTTGACTTCGCCAGGACGATAAATCTTAACTTCAGGGGTGCCCTCTTTCGTAAGATTGTATTGGTCGGGAGCAATAATTAATGAGTCTGGAGTTTTGATGCCAAACTGATTGAAGATGTTTGACACTCTACCTAAATCGGCAGAGTTGGGAGTTTGAAGGGGAGGAGGAGTAGTTGGTGCTCCAGGCTGACCTAATGTTGTGAAAAAGTTTTCAACTCCTGAAGGAATGACAAATTCCAAGTGACGTGCCGGAGTACCTTCCTGATTATTAAAGGCATGGAGAACATTTTTAGGCTTAGAAATAAAAGTTCCGGGGGTGGCGGTAAAGACTGTATCTCTAAGTTGATAGGACATTTCCCCTTCTAAAACATAGACAAACTCGTCTTCTCTAGTGTGAGTGTGTGGGATGGGACCGCCCGCAAGTGTAGTAAAGTCAAACAGCGATATCTGCCCGTTTGTATCCGTCCCAGTTGCGGCAAAAGTAGCATTGTCACTAAACAACCAAACTGATTTTCGTTTTTCGTCTGGTGGAATAATTATGGGACGATTTGCGTTTCCTTGTCCTTGCGGTGAAACTGAGAGAGAATAGCGCTCGTGAGAGTGACCGTAGAGAACCATGTGAGCTTCTACGCTAGATTCTAGCCCTAATGTAAATAGCAAGGAACCGGACGCGCCAAGTAGAACAAGTTTTTGACTTACAATCATATAAATAAAAACTCCTCCTTCTTGAATAGTGTTGTCAATTTTTAGGGCACTTTTGCTATTTTCTCGATCGGGATAACTATTTTCTTTATTACTCTCAAAATCTTTAAATTTACAATCTTTAATAAGCTTAGAACAACAATCAGATTTTGTCTGTGTTGTTGATTACAAAATCTGATTAGGCTTGAAAAAAATTTGTGATTTTAAAGATAAAATAAATCTTCAATAAAAATTCAGATTGTTAGTAAAAAAAAATACAGTTTTTTGAATTTAAAAATTTTTCAAAAAAGCAAAAAAAAGATTAGTTTTGAGATTAAAAAAATAAGGATAAAATAAGAATTAAGCG
>JAAUUT010000201.1 GCA_012031035.1 Candidatus Altimarinota bacterium
CTTGTTCGGAATGCTGTCACCAAAAAACGCTTATCAAATTTGTAATCGAGCAGTATGTTGGGAGATGCGAATCGCTATTTTTAAGATACAAGTGGTTGAGGACATATAAATTTGTAGGGGCGAATAGTTCTTCGCCCCTACAGTTTTTTTGATGGATTAATTTATCAAAAAGCCAATCCCTGAAAACCTTAATTTACGATAAAACTTCAAAAGATTTGACCTCTAAAACTGGCCCAATCATAGCCATCGTCATTATGTCATCTCGCACAGACCCTTCTACCTTAACTTTAGCTCGCTCCTGACGCAATTCTTTGGGAGGATCTTTGAGTTCGTAGGTTTCTCCTGCTTCAGTGACTAATGCCCAAGTGCCGAAACCAAAGTTTTTTCGTTCGATAGTGCCAGTAACGTTAATACTCATGCAACTTGTTTTTCTCCTTTACTTGCTAAGTATGCCAACCCGAAGCAGAGTAAGGCATTGACCGTTAGGAAGATTCGTGCGATCTCGCCCGTCCCCAACCACAAAACCGAAGGAGATATAACCGCGCTTATTGCTAGAAAAGAAGCGATCCCTAACGTCGTTCCGATGGCAAACCATTTTAATTGAGAATGACCCAAGAACAAGGCAATCAGTACAAAGGGAATTAAAACGCTAGCAAAAAAAGGATTCAGCATCGGACTGCCTTGAACGATATTCCCCAACTCTGGAATCGAACTTCCTGCCACTCGGAAAGGCCATTGAGGCAGATCGAAGATATAGAGTCCTCGTAGGAAGAATAAGCCAGAACTGCCTAAGATTAACCCATTATTAAGCGACCAACTCCAACTAAACGGCCAGTAGTTACGCAATAACCAAGCCAGTAAATAAGATCCTAAGACCATTGCAAGTTTGGGCAACAAGGCAACAACTCCGCCATCAAACCAAAAACGAAGATTGAGATAGCCGTTATCTCGCAACCACCGGAAAAAGTCTTTCCAGGTGATTGTGCCTTTGAGAGCTAATTTGACGGCTTCGGCGCTATCGAGTTGACCTGCTCCATAATGATTGAACGGATCTTCGGTAACTTTGCGAGAAGACTGTGTTAGAACGTTAAATACTTCATCGGGATCGGAAACACCTGAAGCTTTAATGAGGGCAGCTACTCCCGCAACGTGGGGAGATGCCATACTCGTTCCCTGAAACCCTACAAAAACCGCTCTTCCCGTTTCGGGATCGATAGTTTCTTGCAAAATTGTCCCTTTAGCGCTACCGCCAGGAGCCGAAATATCTACACCCGCCCCATAATTTGAGTAGGGGGCTTTTTCTCCCGATGAGTCGAGGGCAGAAACGCCGATGACGTGAGGGTAACGAGCCGGATATTCGACAGCATTGCGATTGGCGTTCCCTGCTGCTGCAACGACAACTACGCCTTTTTCATGAGCATAGGCGATCGCATCTTTCATTACCTGACTTTCACCGCCGCCGCCCAAGCTCATATTAATAATATCAGCGCCGTTATCTGCTGCAAAGCGAATGGCTTCGGAGATATCGGATACTGTCCCACCTCCGCTTGCTGAGAGGACTTTGAGAGGCATAATTTTGGCTTCGTAGGCAATTCCTGCTACGCCATAATTATTATTAGTAGATTGAGCAACCGTTCCAGCGACGTGAGTTCCGTGACCGTTGTCATCCGAGGCATTAATTCTATCGTTTACGAAGTCATAACCTTCGACAAGTTCTGTCTGTTCTAAGTCGGGAACGCGACTCACTCCCGTATCGATAACGGCAACAGTAACGCCTGCTCCTTTGGTTTCTTCCCATGCCCGTTCTATATTGATACTGCGCAGGTTCCACTGCTTGCTATAGTCTGGGTCGTTGGGAATATCGGAAGTTTGATAGATATAATTGGGTTCGATATGTTCAACAAATTGTTTGAGGGGAGAATTTTTGAGTATTTTAAGTAATTGTTCGTTGCCTTTGACGATGTAGAGATTGTTTTTGACAGAGAAGACGCTATTTAACGCCGGGGTGCTATTGGATTTTTGCGAGATCGCTTGCAGTTGTTCGCTGATAATTGTTGTGGGAAGATTATCTCGAAAGTCTAGCGCGATCGAGTTATATTGCCCCTGAGTTGCCAATCCTTTGAAGTTAGTGAGCGCAACCCACATCCCAATAATAAATAAGCCTAACAATAATAACTTTTTCATAGACTGTTGTCCGCTAGTAAAGCGTCAATTTGTCAACCAGCATAACTCATCCAACGAACGAATGGGGGTTTTTAAGGTTTCGACTTACAATTTTTTAAACTTTTTTGGCAACGATACGAATTCTTCTGTAATCAGCAAACCAAGTATTATTTTGGTGAAGCTTGGGACGTAGCTTTTCTTCAATTTTACACAAAATTTCTTCTTTTTTGTCTGAAGAAATATCACTAAAAATTCCCTGAGCAAACATTTCTAACCAATTGCGCATCCCTTCTTCTTCGCCGTCTAACGGTGTCGGGCGATCGAAAAGCATGGCGTTATTCACTTCAAATCCTTGTTTTTCTAACAGACTTGCATATTCTCCTATACTAGGAAAATACCAAGAATTTGCAGCTAATTGATTTAGCTCGTCATTTTCTTTAAAGGTACTCGCGATCGCATCAACAATTTCTCGAACGTTTCCTTTTCCACCAAACTCAGCAATAAATCGTCCTCCTGGTTTTAGAACTTTCCAAATACAATTAATAACGGCTTCTGGGGGTTTAATCCAGTGAAGAACTGCGTTGGAAAATACTGCATCGAAAGATTCTGAAAAGGTGAAATTAGTTCCATCGGCTATTTCAAATTGCACGTCGGGATAATTTTGTTTGGCTTGTGCGATCATTGCAGGAGAATTATCGATCCCAATCGCCGTTGCGCCCATCTTAGCAATTCGATCCGTTAAATGTCCCGTTCCACATCCTAAATCTAAAATGCGATCGCCTTTTTGTGGAGATAAGATTTCTAGTAGATTTTCTCCATATTGCCAAACAAAAGAATGTTTATTTTCATATAACGAAGCATTCCAAGTCATATCATTTATTCGTTATCCGTTATCATTAATTGCAATTACTTGTCTGACTCAAGGTTCTGTTTCATCTGCACACCAACAGAACGAACAATCGGGTCTGAACTTTGTAGTAATGTATTTGATACGTTTTGCTGCTCGGCTTGACTGCGATTTTGACTGAGCTTATACTTACCTTCTAAGCAAGTAACAGTCATTTTAAACCCTACAATACCATTCATCATGCCTTCGCGAAATCCATTGGATAAACCTTGCCAGTGAAAGTTGTAATCGGCTTCATAAGTGTTTATCATTTCGTCGATCATCTTTTCCATCGCTCCTGGCGAATCATCGAAAGTAAGGATTTTGGGGATACCATAGGCATGAACGGCAATATAGTTCCATGTCGGTACACTTTCATGTTTTTCGTATAAAGTAGGAGAAATGTAAGCGTGCGCTCCGGTAAAGATAGCCAGCGATTCACCCGCTTCAAAAGCTTGCCATTGAGGATTTTGCTTGGCAAGATGACCGATTAAATAAACAACATCTTCCTCTACTTTGACCACAAGAGGAATATGCGAAGCACAAGGAATACCATCTGCGATCGATACCAATGTAGCAAAGCTATTTGCTCTCATGAAAGCAACCAGTTTATCTATATTGTCTTCTTGAAAAGCTTTTGGTCTATACATGGCAGATTAATTAATAAGCTCTAAAATAGAAGGTAACTTATTTATAAAAAATTGATGACAAGTATCCTAACTTTAGCGTCTTTGTTTGTCGGGCTTTGTGTCACTTTCTATATTAGTTTTTCTTTAATTAACCAATTGCTACATCCATTCATGCAGCGATCCTTTAAATCTCCAGAGGAAGATCGCATGAATCGGTTAGTAGATGATGTTATGCAAGCAGGATCGAGCCTAGAATACCATCAAAGCACCGCAGTGGTTAGTTGCGAAGTAGGAGTAAATTCAGTCTGTCCAGAAACAGTCGAATCTACTGGTCATCTAGCAGAAGGTATTGGAAGTTTCCTGGAAAGAATCGGCGGATTCGTCGGACATTTAGGTCACTGGCATTAGAAAACTATCAAAAAATTGCTATATAATTCCCCATATGTTTTCTAAAGATAGTTTATTTGCCTTATCTCTTTTTCCCTATCTAGGGTTTTTGTGGTTTATTACTCGTTCTAGACAAACGCCGCGTCTGGCCTTGATTGGGTTTTATACTTTATTGGTGTTTGTCGGCGTTACCATTCCTGCTGGAATTTATGCCAAGGTTCATTACGGCGAATCCTTGGCGAATGTAGATTGGTTGCACGGTAGCGCCGAATCCTTTTTAACCCTATCTAATATTTTGGTCGTGCTAGGTTTTCGACAAGCTATTATAGCTCGCGATCGCTCGCAAAAATCAGTGACCAGTGATCAGCTTTATGAAAGTCGGAAGGCAATATAGAGACGCGACATATCGCGATTGTTATATAAATTAGCAGCTTACTTAACCAGTCGCTCGTTTAAACAACCAATCGGTTAATCCAGGGACAAACCGATACATAGTTGCCGGAAAAATTCCCGAACCTACAATGGATTCCATTTTAGGATGTTGAACGATATTCCAGATTTCTTTGGCCACATCTTGCGGTTTACTGGCAAGGGGACTTTTAAGGAATGTGTGCATTTGTTGGCGCTGTTTTTGAGTCTCATCTTCACTATCGCCTCGAAAAATTGCGCGTTCGAGAAAATCGCTATCGGTTGCGCTAGGATGAACGGCACAGACGCGAATTCCTTTTGGTTCTAATTCTAGGCGCAACGTTTCTGTTAATCCCGCGATCGCATATTTGCTGGTACAATAAGCCGTCATATTAGGTAAAGGCATTTTACCGCCAATGGAACCTACGTTAACGATAGTTCCCGACTTGCGATCGAGCAAATGAGGAAGTAATGTATGAATTAAATGAATGTATCCCCAAATGTTGATATCGATGATTTTATGCCAATCATCTAAGGTTGTATTCACCATTGGTGCAGTCATACAGATCCCGGCATTATTGATGAGAACGTCAATATTACCGTAAGTTGCGATCGCGCTTTCTACCAAAGCTTTAACTTGCTCGATATCGCTAATATCTGTAGGAATTGCTAAAGATTGACGACCTAGATTTTTAATTTCATTAGCTACCGCATTCAACGGCTCAGAATTTCGGGCAGCTAGAACAACATCATATCCTTTCTGTGCAAACAATAGCGCCGTTTCTTTGCCAATCCCTTGAGATGCACCTGTAATTAAAACAGTCTTATTCATAAATGATTTTTGTCTACAATTGTAGACAAATTAAACATCAGGTTGTTTCGTTCTTTTAGGGGATTTTTTTAGCGCGATCGCTCTATCTTTAGTTGGTATAGTAGCAGTTGGGGTGCGATCGCACTTATACACTCTCTTCAAATTTGTTTTGATGTTAATGTTTGCGATCGCATTCTTAATAAAAATGTTAGCAATAGTAATTTAAGAACTAGTCTAAACCACCGTTAAAAACTTAGCATTACGACTTCCGTTGGAGTATTTCATAGATCTCGTCGTCGTTGCGCTTTCCGATGAGATCGACAAACAAAGTCGTGTCGTCGAAAGTATAAATAATTCGATATTCTCCAACGTCAACCCGCAAGTAATCATATCCTTTCAGTTCAGCACAATCGTGAGGGCGAGGATTAGAGACAAGCTCCACGAGCTTCATAGCTATCTGTTTTGCGTGTTTTGGCTGACCTTTGGAAAGTCGGCGTAGGAACTTGGCTGATTGTTTCGAGAGATTAGGATTCAGCACTAAGAACTTCCTTTAGAAGCTCATCGCTTTCTTTAGTGCCGATGTATCCTTCCTCGCGAGCTTTTTTAGCTCTAAGTGCCCATAGTTCATCTTCGCTTTCACGGAGTCGAACAAACTCTTCAAAGGCAAGAATAACTGCGACGCTTCGACCTTTTCTGGTTATCTCAATTGGAGAACGAAGAGCGGAATCCAAAAGCTCGCCAAACTTATTCTGGGCTTCGGTTGCGGGGATCTTTTTCATCGCTTGTTTTATCGGTGAGGATTGTTTTTTAGCTATTATCGTCATTCTAGCTAGGATTCGATCGCAATGACTAGCATTTTTATCGCATTGAATTTAATGGGCACATAGGAAGCGATCGCATTTATATACTCTCTTCAAACTTGTTTTAATGTTTGCGATCGCATTTTGATGTCAGATAGTTAAGTGCGATCGCAAACATTAACGATAGCAATTCTCGATTGAATAGACCAAAGTGTAAGCCCCCACTCATCCCCCTTTCCTTGGGGGGAGGGATTTTTTCTTTTCCCCCCAGAATTGGGGGGGTTAGGAGGGCAAAAACCTACTGTTAACGAGCTTGACATGAAAAGATAAGTTTAGACGCAACAGTATTATTTGATTGCTGTGAGAAAATCGGCTCAATTTTTGGTTGACTATTGCTATTTTCTTGTGACTCCAAAGACAACCATTCTTGAGTTGCCGGACTGTTGAGTAAATCGTCAGGAGATGGCGGCAATCCTCCGCGTCCTACATTATCTGAAGTGAGCCAGAAGACCCGCGATTTATCGCGTGGATGAATGGCGGGCTTAGTTCGTAGGTCTATCCTGGTTTTCAACGTATCGCCGCAACTGCTCAATTGTAACCCCGCCGCAGCTTGC
>JAAUUT010000202.1 GCA_012031035.1 Candidatus Altimarinota bacterium
TTCCTTGATTAAAGCGGGTTTCATCGGCTCCGACAATGTTTGCGCTTTGGATATATTGTTTGGCTTCATCCACACGGCTTGCGACTGCGTGACTTGCTTCGAGTCTCAGTCTGTGGTTGGAGTTTTTTCCCAATCTTCCTGGGGGATCTGCTCTAAGTGATTCAGGCGCTTCGGTTCCATGTCACTTAATTTATCAGATTTTCGAGGGAATTTTTAACGATCGCTCTCCTATCCCCCTGAACGGTTACGTTTCTAGTCAGGAAATGGGCGAAGCTGTTGGAGAAAAAATGGCAGGACAAATGATGCAAATTTGTCCGCATAAGGTAATGGAGATGGAAGACTTAGGAATTTTTAGCGAGTAATTTGCTCTTTGACGCTAATCCCCGATCGCCATTTTACGTTTTTTGCCACCGCTAAACAATCGACCGAGCCAGCGATAGAGATCGTAAATGTAGGTAAAAATGACGGGGACAACGACTAAGGTAAGCAAAGTAGAAGTCGTAAAACCGCCGACCACTGCGATCGCCATCGGACTGCGAACTTCTCCATCTGCCCCCAATCCTAGCGCGATCGGCAACATTCCCGCGATTGTCGAGATAGAAGTCATCAGAATCGGACGCAAGCGAGAAAGACTTGCATCAAAAACACCTTTAAATAACGATTTTCCGCCTTGAATTTCTATTAAAGCAAAATCGATTAAAAGAATGGCATTTTTAATTACTAATCCAACCAAAAGGACGATGCCAATCAACGCATAAAGTCCCAATTCTTTTTGAGTAATTAATAAAGCTAAAAAAGCGCCTCCCAATGATAGTGGAAAAGATGCCAGAATCCCGAAAGGATAGAGAAAATTGTTATAAAGCAGAACGAGAATTACATAAATCGACAAGATCGAGAGTCCTAACGCACTCAAAAATCGGCTAAAAATATCGCGCATAATTTTAGCATCGCCTGCGGGTTCTTCTGCAACGTCAGGAGGTAAGGGATTCATGGCGGGTAGCGTTCTTACCTTCGCGACCGCCTGTCCTAAAGACATCCCTTCTAAGTTAGCGCTGACTTCTACCTGTCGGTTACGGTTGAAACGCTTAATTTCTGCCGGCCCGCTTCCCAGGCGGATATTCGCGACCGAACTGATGGGAACTAAGGTTCCATTGCTGCTGGGGACGCGAAGGTTTTTGAGAGTTTCAATATCGTCTCGTCGTTTGGGATCGATTTGTACTCGGATCGGAATTTGGCGATCGCTTAAATTAAATTTTGCTAAGTTAGAATCGTTATCACCAATGGTAGCTAGAGAAGCCGTTCGCGCGATCGCCTGGACGGAAACGCCTAAATCGCTTGCACGTTCGGGGTCGGGTTGAATAACAATTTCTGGTTTGACCAAACTCACGCTAGAAGTCACTTCTACTAAACTCGGAATCTCACGCATTTGCTTTTCTAATGCGTTAGCAGTTGCGGTTAAAACAGGGATATTTTCGCTTTTGAGGACAATATTTAAATCCTTACTGCTTCCTGCACCGCCTTGGGCGCGAAAACTCACTCTTGCACCTGGAATCTGGGCAAAGGAACCGCGCATTTGCTCTTGAAACTGTTGCTGAGATATGTCTCGTTGGTCTTTGGGAGTCAGTTTGACGTAGATAGTCGCACCGTTAACCTTGCCATCGTTTCCAACAGCAGCGAGAAGGTTGTCGATGTATGGCTTATCCTTAAGCAAGCGATAGACTTCTTGAGAGACTTCTTCGGTTTCTTTTAATTTCGATCCTGGCGGCAATTCTACACTTACGGTACTCAATCCCGTATCGCCGCTATTAAATAAACCTTTAGGAATGAAGGGAATCAGTTGTATGCTGGCGATAAAGAAGGCGATCGCGATTAACATTGTCGTAATGCGATGGCGCAACGACCAAGTAAGAATGCTGCGGTAGGGGTGAATTTTGGTCTTTTGAAGGTTCGATTCTTCGTCTTGAGGGTTTTTGGGTTTTAAAATATAAGCCGCCAGCATGGGAGTAAGGGTACAAGCGACGAGGGTTGAAAAAATCGTCGAAACCGCGATCGTCATCCCAAAAGGCATGAAAAACTGTCCGGGTATGCCTCCCATAAACGCCACCGGAACAAAAACGGCGATAATCGTTGCTGCCGTTGCAAATACGGCTAAACCCAGTTCTTTCGCGCCGTCGAGTGCAGCTTGAAAAGGCTTTTTCCCCATCATCAAATGCTGGTCGATGATTTCTATCATACAAACTGCATCGTCAATTAAGTTTCCGATCGCCAACGCCAATGCTAGCAAGGTCATACCATTGAGGGTATAACCCAAAACTTTCATCATCCCAAATGTAGCGATAATAGAAAGAGGAAGAGAAAGCGCTGTAATTAAAGTTACGCGGATATTCCACAAAAATAGTCCGATGGTAATAACAGTCAGCAAGCATCCAAAAACTAAATCCCCAATCATGTCTCGATAGGATGCTCGAATCGAGTCGGCACGAGTGAAAATTAGATTAAATTGAATATCGGGAGGAAGCTTTTTTTTGAGCGCTTCGATTTCCTGGCGTACTCCTTCTTCCACGCTGACTAACGTACTTCCCGTACTCCGCCGCACGGAAAATGCTACTACGGGTTGTCCGTTGAGAAAGGCCGATTGTCGCGCTTCGCCACGGTCATCCCTCACATCTCCGAGACTCGATAGAGGAACGGTGTCTCCCGTCGGCAAAACGATACGATACGTTTTTAAATCCTCAACAGTTTTGGCGCTGCCTAACGTGCGGACATTTTGTTCGCCACCGCCGATTTCAGAGCGACCGCCAGGTAAGTTAACATTAAAATTGCGTATCTGGTCGTTGACTTGGGTGGCGGTAATTCCGTAAGCTTGCAAGCGACTCGGATCGAGATCGATACGAACTTCTCGATCTAGTCCGCCAAGGCGATTGATTTGAGCGACTCCTGGGATGTTAAGCAGTTCTCGACTAATTTGGCGATCGACGATATCGCTGATTTCTTCTACGTTGCGTCGATCGGAACTGACAGCATAAGTCATCACCGAACCGCCTGCAAATTGCACTCGTTTGATGACTGGATCGTCGATATCTTGAGGTAAATTTTGACGAATTTGGTCGATCGCGTTGCGAACGTCATTGGTCACGCGATCGCTATCGGTTCCTAAGACAAAATTAACGGTTGTAGTGGAATTTCCGTCAGTAACGGTTGAAAGAAGTTGGTCGATATTCCCTAAATTGGCGATCGCATCTTCAATTTTTTTAGTAACTTCCGATTCGAGTTCTTCTGGCCCTGCGCCTCGTTGCGTTACGGTAATCGTCACCGATGGAATGTCAATATTAGGATTGCTATCGATTCCTAAGCTTAAAAACGCAGCAAAGCCAAGAATTGCTAAGGTTATGAAAGTTACAATAACAGGGAGCGGGTTTTTAATCGACCACGCGGAAATGTGCATATCAGTTATCAGTTATCAGTGGTTAGAGTATGTTTATCAAGGATGATTTTTTCTAGTTGTTTTTAAAATTGAAAATAACATTTTCCCAATCTCATCTGCATCTTCATAAATACTATTAAAAGACTTTTCCTCAATGTAGCCAGTATCTTTTAAAAGAGATAACCAATATTTAGTTTCTAGACATTCTTTATAAGCCATAGACATTTTTGCCGAAAAATCTGCATCTGATATAGCTCCATTAGCTTCGGCAAGATTAGCTCCAATAGATGTCCCACTTTTCATTAATTGTTTTGATAAGATATATTCATTTTTATCTTGAGTTAGATATTTATAAGCGTTAACAATCCTAATTGAAAACTTGTAGGCTTTGTCATACACTAAACTCTTACTAGATAACTCTTCATTATCCATAAATAGCTCCCACTGATAACTGATTACTGAACAACTGAAACGCGATCGCCATCTTTTAAATATGCCGCACCTTTGACGACAACGCGATCGCTCCCCTGTAAACCTGCTACAATTTCAACGCGATCGCCCGATAATAATTCTCCTGTCTTAACGGGTTGTGCCTTGACGCTTTTATCTTCTTGCACGACATAAGCAATAGCATTACCATCAGCTTGCGGAAGAATTGCACCCATCGGTACTGTTAAACTAGTAGCGCTAGCTGTCGTAATCGATGCCCTCAAAAACATTCCTGGTTTTAAGTTATTTTGAGAAGGTAGATCGACTTCAACGGTTGCTTGACGCGATTCTTCGTTAACGACGGGAACGATTTCTCTAACTCGTCCCACCAACTTCAGACGACTATCAACATCGGAAGTTATTTCTACCGATTGTCCGGTACGAATTAAGGGAAGTTGCGTTTCAGGAATCTTAACCCTCAATTCCAAGCGCCCATTTTCAATTAAAGTAAAGAGTTTTTCAGAATTTGAGGTAATATCGCCGATGCGAGCATTTCTTTCGGCAATTTTGCCGCTTGCTGGGGCGATAACTCGCGTATCCTTTAACTGTGCCATTACTACTTTAACTTGTCCTTTCGCTTGAGCAAGTTGCGCTGCTGCTTGGGCGATTTCTTCGCGACGAGTACCTGTTTCTAATTCTTGCAATTGTTGCTGTGACTCTCGCAGTTTAGCTTGGGCGCTGTTGAGGGCAGATTGCTTGCTGCGTTCTTCGTTAATTATCTCATCGAGGCGATCGCGCGCGATCGCGCCTTCTGCTTCTAAACTCTCTATTCCGTCTACCCGTTTTTTCGCCAATTCTAAATCGGATTCAGCCTGCACGAGTTCTGCTTGTGCCATTCTTACCTGTTCTCTCGCCCGTGCAATCTCTTCCGAACGATTCCCCGTTCGCAGCTTTTCTAAATTAGCTTCGGCTTCTGCAACTGCTGCTTGTGCTTGTATTAGTTGCGCTTGCAGTACGGAATCATCGAGTTTGACGAGTAATTGTCCTGCTTGTACAAAATCGCCTTCATCGACTAAAACTTGTTGAATTTGTAATCCTGTCGCTTGGGAGGTCACGGGAATCATTTCAAATGCGGCGACTGTCCCCGTTGCTTTTAAAGTACGATTCACTGACGTGGTTTTAACTTCTGCAACCGTAACGCTTTGTGCAGTGGCTTGAACGTTTGCTATAGGAGCGGCAGCAGGGCTTGTAGCGGCTTTCTGACCGGAAGAGGTTAAAAAACGAGTTCCTACCAACGTTATCCCTACCCCGATGCCAATGCCCAACAACACGGCACGACCGCCCGACAGCCAAGGGTGAGATGGTCTATCATCTCGATATTCGATGATATCTGCTTCGCGATCGAACGAAGAAACGGTTAATTTGTCTTTTTTGTCGCCAGGTAAATGGGGAGTTTCCTCATTGTTAGCAAAGAAGATTTTCTCTAACTGCAACTTATCGTGAGGCAGAAAGGGGGGATTGGATTCGGGGTTAGGTGCTTTAGAGCTAGATTGCTTTTCAGACTCAGGAATGCTGTCGTCAAATGCTTCTTTAAACACGTCTGCCTCTTGATAGTAGGGATGAGAAAATCTTTATGAAGAAATGTTACTTAAATGATTCCTATACTAATGTAGCGAAAAAATAAAGGATTTCTAGAATAGAAAGATAAAAATTACAAAATACCTGCATTTAGCGATCGCCTTTAATGATAATCTCAGCAGGAGGCAAAATACGCTCGCGATTTTTGTCTTCGATCGCTTTTTAGCAGATTTAATTGGCGCTAAAGTCAGGCTTTAGGCAAAACTGAAAGCGACTTTATCGTTGATGGCGATCGCTATAATAGACCTAATCAAAAATCGCCATAAGTCCTATGCCGAAATTTGAACGAGAGTGCTATCCTTCCCCACCCTCAGCGCAAGCGGGGTGGGGAAGGATAGCACGGTTGTGGAGCGAAGCGGAGCAACCAATTAATCTTGCACTTTAGGTAGCCGTTTAATATAGTCACGTAGGACTTGAGCCATACTAATATCTTTTTGATTTGCATAAGCTTCAAGTTTATTATAATCAGCTTCTGATAAACGAATCTGCAATCTTTTTTCTTTTGACATTTGGCGTACAACAAATGTACAATGAATGTCAGGATAACACGCCGCGTTACTTACCGACTCTATCCGACTCGCGACCAGGAGAAAAGATTACATTACTGGCGTAAGTTACACTGCGCTTTGTACAACGCGGCGGTGTATAACCGCAAAACCCAGTATCAGAAATTTGGTCAATCAGTCTCATACCTCGAACAGCAAAACAGTCTACCTGCTTTTAAGAAAGTTTGGATAGAGTACAAGCCATTAGGCTCTCACGCTCTGCAAGCTACCTTAAAGCGAGTAGATTTTGCGTTTAACCGCTTTTTTAAAGGATTAGGAGGCTATCCCAAATTCAAGGCATCGCGGCACTATTCGGGATGGACATATCCTTGTTCTGCTGGCTGGAAAGCACATACAACTGGCAATAATGGTTATCTAGAGCTATCAAACCTGGGTAATATTGCCATGAGGGGCAAGGCTCGAACTTGGGGAACGCCTACAACTTGCACCATCGTTTTGAGGGGAGATAAGTGGTATGCAAGTCTAACCGTTAACTGCGCTCCGGTTCGGGAGACGGGTAAAGGAGCGGTTGGTATCGATTTGGGATGTAATAATGCCATAACGCTTTCGACGGGAGAACAAATCTCCAAGCCAGA
>JAAUUT010000203.1 GCA_012031035.1 Candidatus Altimarinota bacterium
AGCAGTTTTCGCCCCCCTAGCCCCTACCCCCTTTCATCCCCTGTACCCCCCTTGCAAAGGTGGGAGAGTCGGGGGGAACGAGGGGGGTCAAAGTCCCCATCTTTGGGGGATTTAGGGGGCTGTAGCGTGGTCTATTCCCTATTCCCCTACACTTTTTAAAACAATGGAAATCTTAGCTTCAGAAATACTGGGAACTAATAAGTTTGACCAGTGTGCGATTAATATTGCCTTGATTAATATCTGCGATCGCGAAAGTAATCTCGGTCAAGAAATGATGGCGTTGTACCACGATTGGAAAGCAGAAACCGACGAAGCGGTTAAAAATCCTTGGTTAGACTTACATCAATTTACAATTTACGTACCTCATCCCGACCAACAATATGAAGGAATAACGCTGGAAGAGGGCTTGACTAAAGGATATAACATCGAAGTTAAACTCGTCAGAGATTCCAGTAAAGTCCCTTATAAAATTCCAGAAGGCGGACATTTCATTGTCGTCCTCAAACAAAGAAGACCCGATTCTGAATTTGAGATAGCTGCAACAGGGATTTTCATTCGTCCTTTGGCCGCGATCGCACTCGATATTATTCTCGACCCAGACAAAGGGGAATATCAATCTTTAATTATTAAACATCCAATCATCAGAGATTATCCTGAAGGTTGGGAAGATAAGCTAACCGCTTTTCTCAAAGGTGAGATAACTAGCTACGATCTCCCAAATGTTGTTGGTTATGTCGATCGCGCTTTCAATCACGACTATAGATCGCCTTCGTGGAACGAGATTTGACACTCTACGGGTTAAAACCACGTAGATTCTAGAGGTTGTCTATGACGGGGATAAATCCACCGTCATAGACGCTTTTCTAGTTAAGGGACTGTCATTGACCCTACCCTCTACATCAACTAGATCCATTACAGATATAGCTTTCTGAAGATCTAGAGGGCATGAAAAACCTAACCATTGACCAATATTTTGCGCGGCATTCCAATCAGCATTACAGCGATAGCCGTCAACCCCCTTAAACCAATCACCATTCTTGTTCCCAACACGCCGTTACGGTGGTCGGATTTACTCGTATAAGGTGCTGGTACGGATTCGACGGGCACACCTGCCTTGATAGCTTTGTATCGCGTCAATTGCTCCAATTGATAAAACGCCCAACTGTCGCGGTTTTGAGAGGCATCAGATTTAACTTTCTTTCTCTGAAACATTGTAGAGCGACAGCCAGACAAATCTTCAAAGCGCAATCCCATTCCAAAATCGGATGCGAACTGCACCAACTCTTTTGAAATGACATGGTTAATCTGGGTCATGATACGTCTTTCACGTTGCTCTAATCGCTTCACTTCTTTGAGTTGTTTCGATGATTGGAGTTGACGACGAGTACGCTGAAATTGTCGTCTTAGGGCTTTAACTCGTCCGCCTTTCCAGAACTTGCCAAACCTTCCCCGAAGTGCAGCAACAGCAAGATTATTTTGTCCTCTATCTACCCCTATCCAGCCTTTTACTTCACCTGCATCGGGAACTTCCATCGACACAGATATTAGTGCATACCAAATTCCTTTTTTGGACTTGCAAAGCTTCAGAGAACCTAGTTTGGCTTCTTTGGCAATAATTTTATCCAACATTTCGATATGCGAAGCTGGATGAACAGATAGAGGGATTCGTCCTTTCTTCCCTCTGATGAGATTGAAAGATACCGTGTAAAAATTGCCCCTCTTGGCTATTTCATAGCTCTGATTGTTAGTTTCTAACCACATTCGCTTGAAACGCTTTACTTTCGTCCTAGCATTGGTGTTGCGAATGGTTTGATTAATCCAGTTCGAGCTAATTTCTACATGGTGAAAGGCCGCACTAGTTAACTTAGAACGCTCCTTTTTATCAATAGTCAACAATTCATTGGCCACTTGGGTATTGAGAGCGGTTAACCGCTCAAACTCAAGTGCCTTGACTTGATTGAGTCGATAGAAAGGAAGTTTTAAAGTCAGTGATAATTGTGCCATGCGATTAGTCTAGCCCAAATCTTACAAGATAATGTAAGATACCGAGGGTTAAAACCCTCTTGCTCGTTCCACTGCCAGCCGTTAAAACGGGCTGGCTATTTCTCACTCGCAATTAATTTCTGTATTTGGCTGCTACAGGATTTGCAGGTTTTTAGCGATCGGATCTTGGGTTTCGTTACTTCGCTTCGGGCATTCTAATTTGTAATTTACCTTCTGGCGAGATAAAAACATCCGCGCCTAAAGATCTAATCTTATCGAGGGCATATTGTTGCGTTTTTTTATCGAGGTTGGTCGATAAAATTGTTGCCCAAGCACCAATTTGTGCTTTTTTCGCATCTGGATTGGTAGCTAAGAATTTTGCGGTTTCGCGGGTTTGAACGCTCATGTATTCATTTCCTTGAATGCCAAACCATTTGGATGCCGTATCATAAGAGTTTTGGGCAGCTTTTATATCTCCTAAAAATAATATTTCATCGACTCCTTTATATATCCAGACATAAGGCGCAAGGGTTGAAGTTTCGGGAGAAATCGATTGTATTACCCGATTCAATAATGGTACGGTTTTATCGGGTCTGGCTGCATAGATTGAGTTAGCTGTAGAAAGGATAAGATATGCTTGGACAAAACGAGGATCGCGATCGACTATTGTTTCAAAGAAATCTGGAGTTAACGAATAGCCAATCTTATCTCTGGCTTCTGTATCTCCATTATATTGAATAAAGTTTAGAAAATTCCAGTTAGCTAGTAAATTATCAAAGCCAAAAGAATGTAGATTTTTTTGTAAATCTAAGACGACTTTAATAGATTGTTCTTCTTGAGTGTAGTCTACTTCTGTTTTATCTTTAGAAGTAATTTTATTGAGATAAATATTTTGCAATAACAAGATTCCGGCAAAACAAAACAAGGGAGTTAAATAACGTAATACTAATAAAAATCGTTGATTTTTCATAGTTCCCAGGTTGAGTTTTAAACGAATTGCTATAGACTATTCAATTCTAGTACCACCATTAGTACAAACATCGCTAGGGGTATTAGGTGCTTCAACAGCGACATTTACATCGGCACTTTGACAAAAAGCAATATCAAACAAGCCAGCATTATAATACACTGCAATTGCATAATCTCTAACGCGATCGTTAGTAGGGTCAATTGCCGTTGCTTGATGTTTTACTAATACATTATCAGCAAAAGACGGATCGGGTATAGTATAATATTTTGAACTAAAAGTTCCAGCAAGTTCTAGCTTATTCATAGTATCAGCAAAAGTTTGCTTTTCAAAATGATAAGCTTGTTGGGAACGGGCAATACCACCTAGATTAGTCTTAGCTTCAGTTTCTCTAGACTTGCCAATTTGACCAAGGAAATTAGGAAGGCTAACTGCGGCTAAAACACCAATAATAATAACTACAACTAGAAGTTCTATAAGAGTAAAACCGTTATCTTGTCGAGTTTTTTTTGGACACGCTTGGGCAATTAATTTATAAAATAGCCTATTCATCATAAATTTCTTTTAGTTTTTAGATAAAAATAAAATTGATTGTGTAAAAGATGGGTTGATTATCTAAATAAAAACACCAGGCTTTTTGAATACTGCCTGGTGTTTCTCAGGTAGATAATCTTACTCAGGCTATCCTATTGGAGTGAAGAGTAGTTAGCAGCACAGGTACTAGTGTCAGTTGGTGCAGCGGCTGCTTCCTCAGCTGCGGTAGCAATCTGCTCGCTTTGACAAACAATGTTAGTGTAGTTACCAGCAGCGGCATCGAATTGTACGCGACCAGAGTATAAACGAATACCATCGGCAACCCCATCGACTGCGGTAGATATTGCGTTAACCTCACTAGCAGTACCGTTTTCAGTCGAAAAGGTATAATACTCGCTGGCAACGATTACGCCAAGGGCATTATTAGCATCCATAGCGGTAATCCCAGTAGGAACGAAAGTCTGTCTTTCAAAGTGGTAAGCTTGCTGTGAGCGGTTGATAGTACCAATACCATTTTTCCCTTCAGTTTCTCTAGCTTTACCAACTTGACCTAACAGGTTAGGTAGAGCAACAGCAGCGAGTACACCGATGATAATAACAACAACTAATAGTTCAATTAAAGTGAAACCTTTGTTAGACTTTTTGTTAGCGAGAGCTTGAATTAATTTAGCTTGAAATTGAGATTTCATGGTTGTGTTTCCTTGTTTTCAGTAGGGGTTTGTTTTTTTCTCTTCTAAATAAAACATACCCACCGCGAGAAAATTTCATATCACTTTAGGAAAAATTTTTTTTCTAATTCGGGTCAAAAAGTTAAAAGATTTGATGGATGAGGTTTTCGATTTGATGAAGTGATTAGTAGGATACGAACCAAGGATGTTTTGCAAGTATACAAAGGTTAGATCCCCCCTAGCCCCCCTTTTCAAGGGGGGAGAACAAGAGGGAAACAGATGGGGTCAAAGTTCCCCTTTTTTAAGGGGGATTTAGGGGAATCTTTTATTGTGAGGTCGCACTCGCACTCGCTTTTGGGTTTTGGATGGGTTTGCGATCGCTCGCGGGTCACAATAGAGAAGAACATAGAACGAACGTGCGATCGCTTAATCTACAATAAAGCGGTCAATTGAGAAGGCATTAGCTTTAGCCTGCCTTCAGACATAACCCAAAAACGAGTTTATTTAACTCAAATCTTGCACTCTTTGCATTAGCCGCTCTTGTAATTAATTTCCTGGCTAACCTAGAAAGTCCATTAAAACTCACATCTTGCAGCAGGATCAATAAGCCGCCGCTTAATCAATTCCCCGTCTTACATACCAAGTCCATTAAAATGGACTGAAATACTTATCCAGTCGTATGAAGACGACTTTAAATATGAGGCAGCGATAAAACATCGCTGACAGACTATTGAGAATGGTGCAAGATCTGTGTTTAACCTATTCAGATATTTTAGAAAAGGTTTGATGAAGCGATCGCTCTTAAGTTTTGGATGGGGTTTGCGATCGCGATTGAGCCACAATAGAGAAGAACATAGAACGGACGTGCGATCGCTCAATCTACAATGATAATGAAACGGTAAACCAAAAAGACAAAACTATGACGGTACGGAAACGGCGTTACACTAAATACTGTGCGATCGCGTGACTGGTAGCCTCCGCCCTACAATAAAGTGAGAAAAAACCCAGTAACTAAAAAAAGGCAGCTTGTATGTTAGATCCTAAACTTAGTAGCGAAGAAATTTCCCGACGCGGTAAAGAACTATATGAAAAGAGTATCCGCTCTCAAGTCGAGACAGCAGATAATATTGGTAAAATCGTCTCGATTAACGTTGAAACTGGCGAATACGAGATTGGTGACGATTTAGTTATAACGAGCCTGCGATTACGAGCTAAACAACCTGATGCACCACTCTGGGCAGAAAGGATCGGCTATAATGCAGTCTATGCTGTTGGTGGCACATTAGTCAGGACGGCGTAGAGTGATACATGGATCGGTAGTTGGACTTCAGGCAAGAATTAATGTCATTTTTAGTCTTTTAGACGGAGAACGTTCCAATTTTGAAATCGAATGTGTTGTTGATACGGGCTTTGAAGGTTTTTTGACCTTGCCATCTTCTATAATTGCCGATCTTGGCTTGCCTTATCTCATCAAAATTAACGCCAACCTAGCCAATAATACTAATGTCGAAACCGATGTTTATTTAGCAACTATTGTCTGGAACGGCGTGCAGCGTGACGTTGCCGTACTGGAGATGGGTCGTCGTCCGCTTATTGGTACTGCGCTTTTAGAGGATTATCATCTGAGCATCGATTTTTGCGAGGGAGGCACGGTACTGGTAGATGAAATTATCCAGTAGATGCGTAATTAGCGATCGCATTTAACTTTCTATATTAGGATGCGATCGGGTCACAATAGAGAAGAATATAGAACGGACGCGCGATCGCTCAATCTACAATGATAATGAAACGGTAAACCAAAAAGACAAAACTATGACAGTACAGAAACGGCGTTACACTAAAGAGGAATTAGCTCAACGTGGCAAAGAACTTTATGAGTCTCAGATTCGGCAGCAGATCGAGGCAGATAATTATGGGAAAATTGTCGCGATTGATATTGAGACAGGTGCATTTGAAGTAGCCGATGATACATTAGTTGCCTCAGATCGATTGCTGGAGCGATATCCTGATGCCCAAACTTGGTTTATCCGTATTGGACATCGCGGCGTTCATCGTTTTGGTTGGCATGGTCTAACAAAAAACGTATGATGACGGGCATTGTCAACGCGAAAGGAGAAGCAATTGTCCGTATCGTTGTGGGAAATTTGGGTACACAGAGGCTTGTAGTCGATGCAGTAATTGATACTGGGTATACTGGCTATTTAACTTTCCCACCGCAGTGACAATCAAAGCACTTTCTCAATGATTTGGTTGTATCTATTTTAAATTATTGTGCTTTTTATTCTCTAAATACTGTGCGATCGCTCGCGAGCCACAATAGAGAAGAACATAGAACGAACGTGCGATCGCTTTTAGATTTTGGATGGGTTTGCGATCGCGATGACCTTATACCAATATTTTATGAAGTTGCACATTATTATCACCCCTCCCAACCTCCCCTTGAATAGGGGAGG
>JAAUUT010000078.1 GCA_012031035.1 Candidatus Altimarinota bacterium
TACTTGTAGTGAGTGAAGAAAGACTTCTTAAAACTCTCTCCCAGTCTCCCCGTCCCCCCGTCTCCCGTCCAACTTTTATGGTCGCCTAAATGTTTAACAGCTTATGACAGCAAGCGATTAGAAGGTCGAACTTTAAAAAACTGAGGGTTTCTTTTCTCCCAAAAAAGTTAGACACAAGTTAGACAGTTTAAAAGCTTTCGTAGGCGCGAACGTAGATTGGCGAACTCGATACTAAATAAATATAAAGCTAACTCTTTAATATCGTTGCCAAGAATTCGAGCAGTTCAATAGCAACTAAAGTCAATCATTTGAGTTATACAGAAAAAAAGCTATGTATATCGATTATAGTTATCCGAATAGGAGTAATAAAGCCAAGATGGCGATCGCCATCTATCTAGCGACAGTAATTCCTTTGATGGTAGGCAGTATATTTCTCATCAGCGGACAATCGCAAATTAATATATCTCGTTGGACTATTAGAGGCGTGCCATTTTCAATTATTCTAGAGTTTTTCAAAGATGACACGGCTAGACAAGCGTACTTTCAAGGCGATAAAAATCTTCTTCACGATCGCCTCGACGAGATGGGAGTAGAAGAAAAAGTCAAAGACTTTTATCGCGAGCAATTTTCTGACGAGTATACACTCGATCGCCACATTCACCAAGTTTTCTATGACAACAGTGGGTATGTTGGGAAAGCTTATACAGTTAACTCCCAAGGAATTTTAGTCAATAAATATTAGTATCTGACCTGTTATTTAAGCAGCATTTTTGGGAACTCTGTCTATAGTTACGTTTGAGCGAGCGATCGCCGCTTAATCTTCCTAACTATAAATCGTAAAATAGCAGTACGATAAAATGCTTATGACACTTCCCAATTTCCTCATCATTGGTGCGGCAAAAGCAGGAACAACGGCTTTGCATACTTATTTGCAACAGCACCCACAAGTTTACATGACCCCTGATAAAGAAACCAATTTCTTTGCGTTTGAAGGCGAACATTTAAATTTTCAAGGAATTGGCGATGAAGCTATCAATCAGTTTTCGATTACCGATCTAAAAAGCTATCAAGCAGAGTTTCAAAACGTCTCTGATGAAAAGGCCATTGGAGAAGCTTGTCCTCTCTATCTTTATCATTCCAAAGCACCAGAACGCATTTACTCTTATATTCCTCACGTGCGTTTAATTGCTATTCTTCGCCATCCAGTCGATCGCGCCTATGCTAATTACCTTCATATTATTCGCGACGATCGCGAACCTTGTCGAGATTTCGAGCGAGCATTACAACAAGAAAAGAAACGAATTGACGAAAATTGGGAATGGTTTTGGCATTATATTCAACTCGGTTACTACGCGGCACAACTGCAACGCTATTATGAAATCTTTGCTCGCGACCAAATTCGAGTGTATTTATACGAAGATTTATGCCAAAATTCCTTGACTTTAATGCAAGATATTTTTCGCTTTCTCGAAATTAATGACAACTTTATTCCCGATATGACTATTCGACCGAACAAATCGGGAATGCCTAAAAACTTACTTTTCCATCAATTGCTTACCAAACCCAATCCCCTCAAATCTCTTTTAAAACCCTTATTTCCCTCTACCCTTCGTCAGAAAATTCAACACCAAAATTTAACCACGCCTAAAATTTCTTCAGAAGCAAGAGCATTTTTACTCGATCTTTATCGCGAAGATATTCTTAAATGTCAAGATTTAATCGATCGCGATCTTTCGGCATGGCTCAACTAAATATTATCTTTGGCAAAATTTTATGAAACCTAAAGTGTTACATCTCATTGGCGATAAACGTGCAGGGGGTTCAAATCGACTAGTTAAACAGTTAGTTGAATCGAAATTGAGCGAAGATTTTGAGTTTTTGGTCTTAAGATTAGAAGAAGCAAAACCCCAATTAAAAAGCATCAAACCAGACATAATTATCTTTCACTATCCCTGTGCTTGGAAATATCTTGTAGATCTTTTTTTACTCAAACGATCTAGCAAAGTTTTTATTTACGACCACCACTATTGCGAAGGATTTGAACGAGAACAGGTTCCTTCACCTTTTCGCTTTCATCTAATGCTTCGACTGGCATATAGTTTGGTCGATGGAGTCTTAAGTGTTTCTCAAGTACAGCGCCAGTGGGCGATCGATCGTCGATTAGTCTCTCCAGAAAAAGTTAAGACGATTTCTCCTGCTTCGGTAGTAGATGAAATGTTAAAAATTCCGGCTAAAAATACCGATTTTCCTTTGATAATAGGTGCTTATGGACGATTTGCTAGGCAAAAAGGATTTGATTTATTACTAAAAGCATTTGCGCTGCTTCCTCCAGAACAATTTCAATTGCATTTAGGCGGCTATGGGCCCGATGAAGAGACGATCGAAGAATTAGCAAGAGAATTGCCCCAGGTCAAATTATTGGGAACCATTACGGATGTTCCTGCATTTCTTGCCTCTTGCGATGCGATCGCCATTCCTTCTCGCTGGGAACCTTGGGGATTAACCTGTTTAGAAGCAAAAGCCGCCGGAAAACCCGTTATTGCTGCTGCGGTTGATGGGTTGTGCGAGCAAGTTCGAGACTGCGGCTTGTTAGTTCCTGCTAACAATGTAGAACAGTTAGCAGACGCGCTCGCCGCTTTACCAAAACAAAACTTAGAAGCTTGGGGAAAAGCAGGAAGAAATTCAGTTATCAATGCTTGGGAAGAATTTTGCGATCGCACTCAAGCATTTTTAGAACAAGCTATAGCAGAAACCAAAAATCTCAAAATCTCAAAGTAAATGCTGTGGTTTAAAAGCAATGCCCATAATAACTAAACCCGGCCAAAATAAATAAGCTAAAATCTCCAAATTTTCGCCAAAGGTGTAGAGAAAAAGAATAAAAAGAATCGTCAATCCCGTCTGTGCCGTTTCATATCGCTGCGCTTTTACCAAAAGTATTAGAAAACTGAGAACCATAGGAATTGCCAATGCCAACAAGCCAACAATTCCCTTCACAAACAGCAAACCATACCAAGTGTGATGGGAACCGATGGGCATATATTCTACAAGATGAGGGCCTGGTTCTACTACTCCGTGTCCCCAAATAGGAGCCTCGGTTTGCCATCGATAACCCGCAATTTCTTTAAGGGTTTGACGAACTCGCGTCGATTCGGCTCTCGCCTCCTTAAATTTCGTCCAGAAATTATCCAAAGCTGTCAGCAGAATAGGGGAGAGTATGCCGCTAATCGTGGTAGTCATTCCCAGCAATATAAGAACGAGCGGACGGCTCAGGCGAGAGAAAATAAAAGTAACTAGAGGTGTTAAAACGATACAGACTTGCGCTAGGCGAGATTTGCAGATATAGCACATCACCACAGAGCCAATAATTCCAAACCATCGCCATTTTCGATTTTTCTCTCGCAGCGCTAAGGCAAAGTAAACATTCCCCACAAATCCCAAAGCCGGTCCCCAAGGGGTAAACAAGCGCTGGCGAATCTGTCCGTCAAAGTCTACTTCGTATAGAGACACATCAAAAAAAGTGGTTCCGGGCCCTCCAACCGCTTTAAGGGGAGAAACATACACAATCTCTGGCAGATGGAGAATCGGCGCAACAATCAATAAAGGCAACAGCAAAAGTGTATGAAAGCCAATGATGCAAGCACCCCGGTAGATAATTTGCGGTCGAATTGGCAAACAGCCTACAAGGGGATAGAGAGCGAGCAACGCCCATCCTTTTGCCCAACCAATGGAAGATTTAATTATCAAAGAAGTGGGCAAGTTAAAGTCAAGATGACCGATAATCAGAGCAACTTCCATCACCAGCATCCCGATAATCCAAATCCAAGCCAGGAAAGGAATAGCAATCTTTTGATGCTTAGGTGATTCCTCAGTTTCCAACCAAAGTTTTAAGAGAAGATAAAAGCCTAAAATCCAGGCTAAAACAGAACCCACAATATACAGCCCGCCGATGAGGTAAAAGCCGTAAGTCCAGACCATACCCAACCAAATCAGGCGTTCTGGGAAGTTTTCCGGGCGAATTTTTGCCTTATTTTTAGAATCGGTTTCGCTCATGCCACAATTTCTTTGAGGATTTTTTTCGTCGCTGTTGTGAGGGGATCTCGCCACCAGATTAGCGTTAGCGATATCGTTACTAAAAGGGAGCCTAAAACGGCTCCTGCTAATACTAGCTTCGGTTTAGGGGCAGTCGGTTCTTCGGGTAAAGTGGGTTCTTCAACTATTTGTATGAGGGGAAAAGAGCCGAAAGGATCTCCTTTGCCTAGATCGACCTTCGCTAAAGTGGAAGCAAAAACGGCTTCAGCAATTTGTAATTGTCGCAGGAGTTCGTCAAAAACGGTTTCTTTTTGAGATAAGGTTTGCAGTCTAGTTTCTAGCTTTTGAATCTGTTGCGTCAGGGTTGTGACTTGAGCGATTAATCCTTGATAATCTGATTCTAAAGTGACTAATTGTTGAAAAAGTTCTGCTCGTTCTCCTCCCGAACCGTTGCTATTGTCCAAATTGAGCCGTTCTAAGGTCAATTGTTCTACAGGTTTACCTAAGAGGACTTTTCCTCGTTCCAAAAGCATGACTAAAGAAGCTTCTTGTTGTTGTCGTGCTGCTACTACGTCAGGATAGTTAGGGCCGCGATCGCTCAGAAGTGCTTTTAGGTTTGTCGTTGCTGTGGTATATTCACTGAAGCTTTTTTGAAACTGTTGGTCGGTTTGTAATACTAAAGCATCGGCCGCTTCCTGGGGAGAGAGTTGTAAGTTGACGGATAATTGTTTTAAACGACTGCCGAGTTGTTCCTGTTGGGCATAAATTTCCGATCGCTGCTTTCGTAATAACTCGATGTTACTAATTAATTCTTTCAGTTGAGCGGAAGAGTTGAGTCCAGATTCGGCTTTATATTCAGATAAACGGCGCTGCGCTTCGGTTAGTCTTTTCTGAGCGTTGGACAGCGCTTTTTGATTCGAGAGATCGCGCTCTGCTCGTTCGCTTTGCCTCAGCGAGTGAAGCCTTGCATTCAGTGCCTGATAGAGTGCTTGTAGTTTTTGTTGCGTTTTCTCTGGATCTTGCCCGTTGATTGCAATACTGAGTAACGTGGTATTGTTGATGAGCTTGATGCGAGGTTCGCCAAATTGTTTTTCAGGGATTTTAAGAGACTTAGCAGCAGCTTCGATCGTAGTCGTACTACTGGCAATAATTTTGTAATTCTCTCTAGGATCTGAGGAGGCACTTCCGAAAGCTGAAGCACCAGAAGTAGACGCTTGACCGATGTCTGGTAAGTTAACACTGACTCCAGGCCCACTACCAGCCACGTTAAAGATAGCTTCACTCGTGTAAGTAGAAGGCGTACTTTTCAAATAAACAATTGCGATCGCCCAAAGTCCCGAATTGGCAAGGATGCCAACGATTGAATACTTGATGAATCGCCACCAAAGACTTTGTTTTGAAAGCTTTGACTTCTCGCTAGTTAATGGTTTAGGCGTAATTTCCATTAGTTGAAAAGGTTGCGAAACAACAGAAGCGGATTGAGAGGACTCAAAATATCGCCGATAGTTCGGAAAACTTCTCTTATATTCGTCACCGTTGAATCATAACAAGCAACGCTATCTTTGGGCATCAGTAGTGGGTTTTCCTCATTGTTGCTGGAATTTCGCATTAAATCTTCAACGTCGCTTTCGATGACGATCGTTGCTCCTGTAATGCGATCGGCTCTCACTAAAATAGCTTCTCTATTTTCATTCGCTTCTGTTCCTCCAGCACAGTTAGTTGCGACGACCGCGTGACTGAACCGAGAACCATAAGGAAAACTAATTCCTTCCTCGCGGTTGCTAATAGCAGCTGATGCGTTGTTAGTGGCAGGAATGGTGAGATTGGAGACAAACACCTTAATCCCTGGGGGGGTAATTTGAGAGGGACGCGCTAACTCTGGTTGAAAACGACCTGCCGAAGGAACTACAATGCGATCGCTGCTACTAGCGGGACATCCTCTACGGGATCTCCCGTAAAAACGCCCGATAAATCTACTATTGTCTCGCGATCGCCCCGAATGAGAAGGACTTGGCTGATATCGGCATCTGGTAATACACCTCCTGCTGCTCGTATCGCATTGGTTAGATAGCGACCAATGGGATAATTGCCCGTAACTTGCCGAGATTCGGGTGAAACTGCTGTGTTTGTTGGGTTTTCAGGTTCGTTAATCAAAACTCGCCCCGGTTGAAACGTTTCCCCGGCAACAGTGACTTGTATGGGAGCCCATTTGAGGATTTGAACGCTTAATTGCAGCTTTTCGGGCAGGAAAAAACCGCCGTCTATCAACGTTCGAGACAGTTGGGTTTGAATATCGGGCGGTTCTAATCCAACGACCGATAAAGCGCCGACATAGGGAATTTCGATATTCCCATCTTGATTGACTTCGTAAACGCCAACAAAATATTTATCATTGGGAATAGAAACTTCTAAGCGATCGCCTGGAGATATCGGTAGAGCTAAACTTGGCGACGAACTCAAAAATGCAACTATCAAGATTCCGATTTTAAAAAAACAGCTTTGTTTGATTCTCAGCATTTTTGATAGGAGTTTTGAAGTTTAAAAACATAGCGAGTTGCCCAAGTTGCAAACAATGGCAAAAAGAGGCAATGAGTTAGTAAAACGGCTGTCGCTACTCCCACACTCTGCCAATGAACGCCTATTAATAACCCGATAGTAAACAATCCGGTAAAAATAAGATTCCAAATGAGGTCGATTTCTGGCTTATCTACGGCTAATAATAATTGAGAGGCAGAATCGGCAAACGGACGAGGAATTGCCGACAGACAAATTAAAATCAAAATAGGAACGGCTGCAATCCATTTTTGACCAAAGATAATGGGAACGTAAACAGGAGCCAGAAAAGATTGAAGTAGCACTAAGGGAACAATAACCAGCGCGATCGTTTTCAAGCTATTTTGATAGCGCAAGCGAAATTGAACGAGATCCGAGCGAGCATCGCACAGATGCGGGAGCAGGGCCGATTTAATCGAGGAAATAATTCCAAAACTAATCCCAAAACCAGCATTAAAAGCAAAGTAATAAATACCGAGCGCCTCGATACTGAGAAAGCGTCCAACAATAAGATAGTCTAGATTAGTACGCAGCGTATTGAGTAATTCAACGCCTAATACGCTGCGCCCAAAACGTATCAATTCGCTCCAACGAGCCATTGTAAAACGTCCCTGGGGTCGCCAAACATGATGTTTTAGGATGACGTAAACCCAGATAGGAGCAACGAGCATCTTGGGTAAAACGATCGCCCACATTCCCAAGCCAGCAATGGCAAACACTGCCGATAAAATATTATCGGTGCAAACCTGAAGCATATCGGTTAGCGCGATCGCCTTAAAACGTCCTTCTCTTTGAATCAGCGCCGCTTGTACCATTGCCAAGGGAAGTAACAGCAAATTAAACGCCATCCCACAAATAGGGACAACCAAGCTACTGTCGCGGTAAAACCAAGCAAGGGGAAATGCCGCCAGACATTGAATGGCAAATAACCCGATAAAGATTGCCCAATTAAGCCAATAAGCCGATTGAGCCAAAGCTTCAAGCTGTTTTTCTTCTGCTTGAATCAGTCGAATGCCGATCCCATTGCGGGTAAAGACGCGGACAAACTCATTGGTCGTCAGGACAACAGCCGCTAAACCGTAGTCATGGGGCGAGAGAAAGCGAGCTAGAATAATTGTCGTTATCAAGCGCGAAACTCGGATAATCGCTCCCGAACCTCCTAACCATCCCACATTCCGAACAAAAGGACTGTCCAAGGTTTTGAGTTTGGTTGCGATCGTCGAAATAAAATTTTCACGTCACTGTTATTCTTGAGGTTGGCTCAATATTCAGTGTTCCCATTTTTGATTGTGCTTTTATCCATTAGGCGACTAAATTTATGAATTATATATTTTTTTACTCATGCTTCTCCTTCTACCATATCCAAGTACGATAGGAGAGGAAAAGCAGCGCAGAAAAGGGCGATCGTTTTTTCCAATGTTCCTCATCGTGGGCAGAAGAAGTTTTATTTAATCTGAAGATTTTCATATTTGCATTTAATCTAGAAAGAGAATATTCAATTAATTAAATGTCAATCATTAAAAAAGTTAGACAATTTTTGCCATAGCTCATCCCTAAATTGACAGACAATGCTCAAGCGATCGCTCAAAGCCTCACCTGCCGGAATAATCAAAGCCAAACAAGTATTTGCGCGAAAGCAATGGTCGCAAGAGTACCTAGCGGCGCAAGTCGGCCTATCTACTCGCAATTCAGTTTGGAAATTTTTTGCAGGCAGACCAATCGAACGCCATATTTTTCTCGAAATTTGCTTTCAGTTAGATCTCGATTGGCAAGAAATCGCTGACTTACCCGACGAAAATACTCCGCCTTTAAGCCAATCTCCTAGTTCCCAGGAAAACTTGACTTCCCAAGACTGGGTGCAAAAACTGCGAACTTCTGAACAAGGAGCTTCTCTAACCCGACTACTAGGACAGATTCAAACCCAGTGCGGGATTGTCCAGTCTTTTTTTGATGTCAACCAACCTCTCAAACTCGACCGAGTTTATACCGATGTTAACGTTCTGACATCCTTAAGTAATCAACGATGGTTAGAAGTATCCGATTTACAAACCTCTTCATCAGTCGCTAAGCGTTTCGATTTATTCGAGTCACATCGCAAAACAATGTCGGCATTGGATGCGATTTCCAGCCATTCCAAGCTAGTCATTTTAGGAAAACCGGGTTCTGGCAAGACGACTTTTTTGCAACACCTAGCGCTACTCTGTATTGAAGGCAAATTTAAAGCAGATTGCCTTCCTATTTTTATTTCCCTGAAAATTTTTACAACTGTTGCCAAAGAGAAGGAGGATTTTAGTCTAGCAAACTACATCAGCCAAACTTGGGGCAATTATGAGCTTTCGGGCGAACAAGTTGAAACCTTGATTAGCCAAGGAAAGGTGCTGGTTTTATTAGATGGACTAGAGGAAATTGCCCCAGAAGATAGCGAGTCGATTTTAGCGCAGATACAGCAATTCGCCGAAGTTTACTATCAAAACGCGATCGCGATTACTTGTCGCATTGGAACTCAATTTTATCCTCTGCGCGGGTTTACTTATGTTGAGTTGGCAGACTGGAATCTCAACCAAGTGGAAGCTTTTGCCAACAAGTGGTTTGTGGCGAGCGAGCGAGAGTCTGAGACGGAAGGATGCGCTAAAGCTGCCCAATTTTTAGAATTATTGAAGCGTCCAGAAAATCTGCCAATTTTAGAACTGACCGTCACTCCCATTTTATTAAGCTTATTATGTTCGGTTTTTCAAGCGCGAGCAAGCTTTCCAGCCAAACGTTCTAAACTCTACCAAGAAGCTTTAGAAATTTTGCTCGGTCGTTGGGATCGCTCTAGAAGCATTCAAAAAGAGGAAGTTTACTACCATTTATCCTTACCCGACAAAATTAAACTGTTGAGTCAGATTGCGGCAACAACATTCGAGCAGGGAAATTATTTTTTTGAAGAGAGCGACGTTCAACATATTATCGCCGATTATTTGCTTGCTTTACCCCAAGTCAATACCGATCCAGAAATGTTATGGTCTCATAGTGAAGAACTTCTCCGTACTATTGAAAGACAACATGGGTTACTCGTAGAACGAGCCAAAGGAATTTATTCGTTTTCCCATCTCACGTTTCAAGAGTATTTGACTGCAAGGAAAATCGTCGCCAGTCCCAATTCTCAAACCCTACAAGAATCTTTGCAACTTTTAGCCACTCATGTCGCCGAACCTCAATGGCGAGAAGTTATTTTCTTGACAGTGGGAATGCTATCGAGTGCCGATTTCTTACTCGAACAGATGAAAATACAAGTCGATTCTTTACTTGTTGCAGAACCTCGATTAGAACAGTTTATCGGTTCTCTTCATGAAAAAGTGCGATCGCTCTCTACATCTCTACCCCCAGAACAATCGCTTTTACTATCCTATCAACCCGCCGCTGTCAGAGCATTCTACTTTGGTTTGTTGCAAAGTCGAGATTTGAATTTTAGCGACATCTCTTGATGTAAAATTAGGAGGCGATCTCGATCCCGAACTCGCCTTGGATGTCGCTTTGATTCGTGCTTTGACTCTTAGTTTAACTTTGTTGAAGCGTCCCGAATTAGAGCAGATTTTAGAATTAGGCTTTGCGCTGGATTTAGAGCGCCGTTTCCCGATGGAAGAAGGACTCAAGCAAGCACTGCAAAATCTCAAGGACGAACTGCCAAACTCAGCACAAGGAATAGCTGGTTTGCAGAGTTGGTGGACAACTAACGGTCAAAGTTGGGCAAACCAGTTTAGGAATTTAATCGTCGAACATCGCTACATCGCTCAAGATTGGCATTTTAACTTAGCACAACAGAACTTATTACAGCAGTACTACACGACGAATCAGTTTTTGGTAGAATGTATTAACAGTCAATGCCAGGTCAATGCTATGCGACGAGCAGCTATTTTGGAAGCTTTGTTGCTGCCGATAAGAAAGCCTTGAACATAAGCGGGTAACGCGACTCGAACGCGCGACATTTAGCTTGGGAAGCTAACGTTCTACCACTGAACTATACCCGCACTAAGCTGTTAAACATTTAGGCTACCATAAAAGTTAGACGGGAGGACTGGGAGACTGGGGGACGGGGAGAGAGTTTTAAGAAGTCTTTCTTCACTCATTAATAGGAAATCTAGATGTGGAACAGCTTAAATCAGAGTCCATTATAACGCTAAGTTTTTTCACAAAGCAATTGTTCTAAGGTTGCTTGCATTACGGCTGTAGTTTGTCCGAAAACTGTAAACATCAAAGCTTCGCGATAAACTCGTTGAGCGGGATGTTGTAGGGAGTTAGCCGCGCCACTTGAGGCGGTAACGGCTGCTTGAGTACATCTTCCTGCTAGATTAATTGCCTTAGCTCGTAATTGTAACTTAGTTTCAAAGGGTTGGAGATTGGATTCTAAGGCTTCAAAGATGGCTTGGCCACAGCGGGTTAGCTCGCGATCGAGAGAGTCAAAAGCGTGTTTTAAAAATAAGAGTTTTTTTCTATGATAATTGATTTCTACGATATCCAATCCGGCTCTCGCACAGCCCAATGCAAAAAACTATGATACAAAACGTTTTTTAGATCTTGTTGTTCAATTGCTCCAGCAGGTTTAATTGTAAGGATGCGATCGCGCGCTAGCAACCAGCCATCAATTTTGGCATTGACTGTATTAGTGGACTTCATAGCAGTTAGTTCCATCGGCGCGCTAAGCTGAATGCGATCGCATTCCTCAAAAGGGACTATCCCGTATACTGCATCTCCATTGGGTAAAGTTGCACCAATAATAAAATCTTGAAAAAATCCAAAACCCGTAATCCAAGGAACTTCCCCATCCAATCGATACCCCAGTGCAACGGGGGTCGCTTTCATCAAGGGTTCTCCTTGACGGCGCAATTGAGAAAATCCCACACCCACCAAAATTTTACCGCTACCCATGAAAGGTAAATAATTTTGTTTGAGTGATTTATTGTCGCTATTAGCAATTAAATTTCCTGCACTTTGATGTTGAGTTTGTAAAAATGCTAGCGCGCCAGAATATCTCGCAATTAACATTTGAAAGCGATGAAAAGTGGCTTCATTGCATTGTAGCCCTCCCCAGGATTGAGGAATTCGTAAGGCAAGTAAAGCGCGATCGCCCATTTCTTTTAAGGCTATTTTAAGCGCATTGGAATCGCGATCGAGTTCTGTTGCTTGCGGAGCAATTATTGTTTTTAAATAGGTTTCTGCTTCGTTGATAACTGAACTAAAAGAAACTCCCATTTTATCTTTTTCTTAGAGCCGCTCGGTCTTAATTTGCTCTTTAAACTATGGCGCAATTTAAATCATATTTTACTTTTGTTCGCTATTGGAAAACTTCTGCTTGCTGCTTCTACCCGTGTTCGGCTTACCGTTATCATAAAAAAGAGGTAAAGTATAACATCCTACCGAATCATGAAAGACTTTTTGATTAACCTTTCTCGTTATCCTGTCTATCTTTTAAGCAGTATTCTAGGAATTTTTATCGCTTTTTTTGAAAGATTACAACCCTGGTTCAAAAATCCCATCACAGCAATTGCTACCTTTGGTATCCTAGCAGGCGGATTTGCTTTTATTGCTTTTACACTCAGAGCCATGCTCGGATTGCCGACTGTCTAAAAATCGTTATTTATTGGCAACTAATGGCTAAATAAACGATATTAACAAGTTAGGGTTGAAGGTCGTTCTTCAACCCTTATCTTCAAGGGGATGTAACTGTTTCCCCTTATCGACAAGAACAAACCGTTTTTAGTCTGCAATGAAGTATTGGTTAATGAAATCCGAACCTAATGTTTATAGTATTGTTGATTTAGAACGAGACGGTCAAACGATTTGGGATGGCGTTCGCAACTATCAAGCTCGCAACTTTCTATCTCAGATGCTCCCAGCGATCGCTGTTTTTCTATCACTCTAATACGACTCCTCTTGGTATTGTTGGAATGATGCGCGTCGTCAAAAGTAACATAATCGATCCCACCCAATTCGACCCGACTAGTCCTTACTACGATCCTAAATCGACGATGGATAATCCTCGATGGCAGACCGCAATCGTAGAATTCACCGAAGCATTTTCTCAAATTATTTCGCTCGAAACCCTCAAACAAAAATTTACATCTGAAGATTTATTGCTCGTTCGGCGAGGGAACCGCTTATCAGTTATGCCTGTCGAAGAAAGCGTTGCCAACAAGCTTTTCAAGCTAATATTGTGAGAGGATTGTTTCGCTCGGCGAGTAACTGACAACCGTAAGGGACGGCGCTTCTTAAACTAGAACTATTTCCGGCTTCGCGCCTGGTGAATGACTATTTGCCCCTACTCATAACTGGTAAATCTCCCATGTCTTCCTCAGCCCCCGGCCCATACAAAAGCAAACTCTTTAATCTTTTCAATCGCCAATCGTTACACTTAAAAGAGCGATTGGCGAAAGCGGGACGACATCTAAAAGTTGCCGTGGAATGGGGAGTGCAAATTATTGCTTATCCAATTTACGCGATCGTACAAACCGGGCGTATGGCCGGACGACAATTGGGAACAAAAGTCGAACAAGCTCAACTATCTCCTTCGCCAACCGATTCTCAACACTCGACCCCTTCCGCAGACGCGACGATCGAACGGGTACTAGAAACTGTCGATCTTTGGCTCTCCCCAACATCAGAACCAGCGTCTAGCAACGATTTAGCCGATAGCGTTTTATCGCCAACAGACCAACAAGATGCGATTGTGCAAAGCACGGGGTCAAAGGCGATCGCCAAAATGTCAACCATGGTTAATATTTTACCTCAAGCCACGGAATCCAATGAAGCTCGTTTAACCATTTGCGGAGTGGCTAGCCTCCTAGAGACGAGGAACTTGGTATTAGTAGCCCCAGACAATCAAATTGTCGATATTCTTTCTCCCCAACAGCAAAAAGAACTACAAAAGCGGATTTATTGGGAAATCGCTAATTATTGGTATCGGCATCGCCTACTCTCAAAAGCCGCTCATCCCTTCCCCGAACTCGTCCCATCTTTTGAGGAGGGAAGCGAGAATGTTTTGCCACCAGCAAAGCTTTTCTGGAAGGTCATACGCTGGATGCAAACCAGTCAGTTGGCGATCGCAGTCAATCTATTTGGCGAATCCACTATCGTTCGTAGCGATGCCAAAATTGCAGCCATTTCTTCTCTCAATCATACGTTTATCCCAGATAAGCCGTTATTGGAGACGCTAAGCGATCGCCTTCAAGAATTAGGTCGCCAGCCCTTAGAACCATTGAGCGATCGCAACCTCCAAGAACTTTTACAAGCTGCTGTCGATTACTTTTTTGGCAAACATAATCGTCAATCTATCTCCGAACCGCCACAAGCGTCATCGGTTCTCCCGTCCTCAGAACTCCAACAACCCAAGCCTTTATTGCCGGATCTCGTTCAAAAATTCAAGACCGGACTAGCCAGAAAATCCTCAAATTTAAGCGATTCCGAACCCGATCCCTTTCAAATTCAAGCGCTTGTTCGAGCGGCGATCGACCATTTTTTCGGTCAGCATCAAGGTCAACACTTGAGGGGTCGTGCCGAAAAAGTTCTTTCGCCTCAAACCAATGCGAGCGACGATCCCTGGCTTTCGTGGGACGATCTATACGCCGACGCTACTTTCAATATTAACTCAAACCCCCACAACCCAGATCCGGCTCAACCCACACAACTAACATCAGCTTCAACGCCATCGACTTTGCCGATGCACCCAGCGCGAATGGGTAAAACCCACGCTACGCGATCGCAAAACGTGAAATCCAAAAAATCCCTCTCAAAAACTCGTCGCTCATCGCGTCTTCAAAAAACGCACAAAGCTATTCAACGTCAACCCCTTCCCAAAAGCGAACGACCTTCGTCACTTGCTCGCAGCAATCCTGCTGACAACTCTCTTAAGGTCGATCCCGATTGGATCGAGACAAAAGCAACGCCTGTTGGTTATGTCAAGCATCCTTTAGTAAGAGTTTTGGAATGGCTCGATCTCGCGATGTTGTGGCTAGAAGATGTACTCGTTAAGTTTTGGCAATGGTTGCGCCAACGCTTTTAACAGTTATCAGTTAAGATTAATTGCAAAACAACCGATCCATAACCTTATTGAGGGGTTGTTGCTTTCTTCTCTAGGAGAAGAACTTGTTCCTTTGCAGTTTGAGACGCTTCTGTATTGCCATCTCGCTCAAACAGTTGAACGGCTTGATTAAAATCAAGTATAGCGCCTTCTCGGTTGCCGATATCCAAACGGGCGAGTCCTCGATTAAAGTAGGCTTCTGCATATTCGGGGTTGCTAGCAATGACTTGAGAGAGTTCAAAATCAGCATTTTTGCTATCTCCGGTATTGAGATAGGCCAGACCCAAGGTATTGTGAGCAAAAGGTTCGTTGGGATCGATCTGAAGTGCTTTGTGAGAATCGGCGATCGCTTTCTCAAATTCTCCGAGTTGTAGATAGATATTAGCGCGATTAACATAAGCTCCTATATAGTCGGGATTGAGCGTTAATGCTTTAGTAAAATCGGCGATCGCTTTTTCAATTTCTCCTATTTGACTGTAGGCAAAGCCTCGGTTAAAGTAAGCATCTGCATCATTGGGATTGAGTTTTAGGGCTTTAGTAAATTCTACGCTGGCAGCTTTGTAATTCCCTTGTTGACTTTTGGCGATGCCTTTTTGTACTAGTTCGACAGAACTAACTTGCATCAGTTCGCTATCGGTTGCTTGGCTTTGGTTTGACGATATAGAAGTACAAGCGGTCGTTTGACCGAGCAAGAGAACGGTCAAACCGAGCAGAGCAATTGAAGAGGAAGACATATTTAATCCTGTAAAAAGCAGGGAAAAGAATGTTTGTTAGTTTTTTATCTCTCTTGTTATCCTTTTTGTCCGAGCGATTAGTAGGTCAAAGGATACAAGCGCCGATGTTAATTTGGTTTCTCTTAATGCTTATGCAAATTTCTCTGCAAACTTTCACTTACGATGTTGGCGCAAGCCAAAGTGCTAAGTTTTTGACATAGCATTGAATGTCTGCTACAGCTTGAGGTTCTTTTTGCATTCCCTCGCCAGGAGGTTCGTCTACAAAGCTTGGACAACCCGTGCTTATATCCCAATTGTAATCTACAAAATGATGGAAAGTTGATTGCGCAAAAACCCGTCCTAATTGATTTCCTCGCTCGTCGCTACATCGTTCTGCTGCGATCGCCAGATTAAAAGTTCGCTCGGTTACTAGGCTTTTTCCCGTAGCGATGACTCGCGCATGTTTAGCATAATCGGGAACTCCAATACCACCTTCGTGGGGATGAGCGGGAAAATATTGAATCGTTCCTGTCGGTGATTCTGGATTTTTGAGCAATTTATCGCGTGCTGTCACTTGATATAGAGAACTTCCCGATACTTCTTTTAAATTTGCTAAATAGTCCCGCAACATTGAAAAACGGGCGATTGTCCAATCGTCTTCTTCTGTTGACAGAAGGGTTGTTTGCAATAGGATGCGAATAGACATAAGTTGTTAGAGTTCAATAGCGAGGGACAGATTTTTGCCCTTTTAATTTACTAGCTCACAATAAGTAAAAAATTGGTAAATCAATTACTTTTACTGAAACTCTATGCAATTTAAATTTAAATTGCTTATAGATTACATCCCATCAAACGCGCTAAAAAATAATTAGTCATTTTTGAGCCGTAGGGAGAATTCCACCATCGCGAAGGATGACAACCCAGGGGAGCAGAGAGAGAATAATCAAGTTCGTCGCACTTTCTCCAGCGGTTATTTTCGCGCCAGCCTACTTGTTCGCCTAACTTTTCTATAAGGTTTCGATCCTGTTCTAGCGTTTTCTCTAAATTGCCGCCTAAACTTAGATATAGCTTTAACTGTACGCTAAAACCAAACCGTTGTTGGCTATATCTTAGCCAGAGTTGGTCGATAGTTGCGATCGCGTTGCAAGGAAAGTTTCTAATATCTTCGGGAGTCAGTTCTTCAATCGGCTTCCCCGCAACATCCAAAATGACGTTGATGGTTTCTTTATCGGCTTCAAACCAGTTTCCAGAAGCTAAATACGCTTGCAACTTTCCATAGCGATGTACGTCCGAAACGACCATGAGTCTCTCTTCTAACTGAGAAACTTGGGTTGATAGGGTTGAGAGTTGCTCTAGGTGCGGTTTAATTTCTGCTAGTTGGCTGCTGAGTTGGCTTAGCTGAATTTGAATATCCAATAGCTGGCTCGATTGAACGTTACCCTCGTTACTTGGATTAGACATAACTTATTATTCGATTTGGGTCATGCTTCTAGCGACTCTTTTAATATTAAGACTCATTAACTTGAGTTGGAGCGCAATGCGCCAAAAATTTTTTTAGTCTCAAAGCGCTTGTTTTCTTGGATTTCCCCCGACTTATCTATGAAAATTTAATTTTTTGACTACCACGATTTTGAATTATCATTTATCATAGATTGTCTATATATAGAGTTTTTCAAGTGTAGTAACCACTATATCTGTGGTCTTATTCAAAAGTACTAAATGTCGTACTCACTAAGCTTGAGAAATTAGTCTCTTCAACCTCGACTTATGCAACCCACTTTATCGACTATAGTTTCCAATTCTAGCGATCGCCACACAACTGCGTCATCTGGCAGTAATGGGATAGTACCGCACGCTAACGAGATTCAAGTTATCAGACGAGATGGTTCTAGGACTCCCCTTAATATTGCTAAAATTCGCTTGGTAGTCGATTGGGCCTGTGCGGGGAAAGATGTTAATCCCATCGCTTTAGAAGCAGGATTAAAAACGCGCCTGCGCGATGGAATTACCACTAGAGAAATTCAAGATAATTTAATAAACTGCGCCTTAGAAATGTGCAGTCCCGAAGAACCCGACTGGCGTTATGTAGCGGGAAGGCTACATATTTGGAGTCTGTGGAAAGATACTCAAGTCAATCGCAGCTATCAGTACGGCGATTACGCACAGACAGTTGGGAGTAAGGTAGCTCTAGGACAATACGATGAGAGAATCTTAACTTATTCATCCCAAGAATTACAAGAAGCAGGAAGTTGGATTAATCCCGATTGGGATATCGATTATGACTATGCTGGGGTGGTTTTACTGACCAGTCGCTATCTACTGCTCGACGAATTGCCCCAAGAAGCCTTGTTAACCTGTTCGCTATTGTTAGCGACCGTTGAAGCGCCAGAAAATCGACTCGTTTGGGCGAAGAGATTTTACGAAGCGATCGCCAGACGCAAAATCTCTCTAGCTACCCCGATTTTAGCCAATCTAAGAATTCCTGGCGGTTCTTTGACCAGTTGTTTCATTATCTCCATCGACGACAACTTAGAGAGCATTTTTGGCGAGATTACCAACACGGCGAGAATCTCTAAAAACGGCGGTGGCGTTGGGGTAAATGTCAGTCGCATTCGTGCTACCGGAAGCTGGGTGATGGGTAAATCTAACGCTTCTGGCGGAGTAATTCCTTGGATTAAATTATTGAACGATACTGCGATCGCCGTCAATCAAGGCGGTCGTCGTGCGGGCGCAGTTACGGTTAGTTTAGATGTCTGGCATTGGGATGTCCCCGAATTCCTAGAAATGCAAACCGAAAACGGAGATCAACGCCGCAAAGCTTACGATATTTTCCCCCAATTAGTCTTACCCGATGAGTTCATGCGTCGGGTGGTTAATAAGCAAGAATGGACGTTGGTCGATCCTTACGAAGTTCGTACCAAATTAGGGATAGAACTTGCCGAATTATGGGGAGAAAAATTTGAAGAGGCTTATCGATTAATTGAAGCGAAATTAGATAAAGAAATTACGCTTTATAAGCGAGTTAATGCCCGCGAATTGTTTAAAACGATGATGCGATCGCAGGTAGAAACAGGAATGCCTTATTTAGCTTTTAAAGATACAATTAATCGGGCTAATCCTAACAAACATGAAGGTTACATTCCTGGAGTAAATTTATGCACGGAGTCTTTCTCAAATGTTACGCCTGGGATGGAAGCCCATTGCTGTAACTTAGTGAGTCTTAACTTAGCCAATGTAGAAGATGACGAACGCGATCGCATTTGTAATATTGCAGTCAGAATGTTAGATAACACCATCGATATTACCAATCCTCCCTTCGATGCGGCAAAAAACCATAACAACAAATATCGCACTATTGGGGTAGGTTGTATGGGGTTAGCCGACTGGTTGGCCAAGCGTAAATTATCTTATGCAAACTTATCTGAAATCAGCGATCTTTTTGAAGAGATTGGTTATTGGTGTACGCAAACATCGATGGAATTAGCCAAAGAAAGAGGTGCTTACGATGCCTTTGTAGGTAGCGACTGGAGTCAAGGGAAATTAATCGGCTCAAAACCCGTTGAATGGTTCCTAGAAAATGCAAGGGATCGAGAAAGATGGGTGCAACTTTCTCGTGATATTAAAACTTATGGAATTCGTAACTCTCATATTACCGCGATCGCGCCGAATACCTCTTCCTCTTTAGTGCAAGGTTGTACGGCTAGTATTCTTCCCGTTTATAGCCGCTTCTTCTACGATAAATGGGCAAAAGGAACCGTTCCCGTCGCACCACCATTTATTAACGATTGCTTCTGGTTTTATCCAGAAAATAAAACCATCGATCAAAAAATCGTCGTTCAAGCTGTTGCTAAAATGCAGGAATGGATCGATACGGGAATTTCGATGGAATTGTTATTTAATCTCAATCAAGGAATTTATTTTCCCAACGAACCCGAACGTTCTCTAGCAGCAAAAGATATCTTTGAAACATTAGTAATAGCTTGGCTAAAAGGGTGTAAAGCTATCTATTATGTAAGAACCGTACAAAAAGATGGTTTTAAAGAATCGGATAGTAGCTGTACCGCTTGTGCAAATTAGTTTTAGGGATAAGGTGGTATTGTTCTCTTTATCGTCAAGGGTTAAGTCCGTTTGAGAGAAATTTGTTTCTCCTGCAAGATAATTGGGGCGATCGCAACAACCCTCGACCTGACTTATTAACCCTCTTTCCCATTCAAAAATTCTAAAATTTATAATTGTTTAAGATTGTTACAGTCCCATGATATGATGACTTCTGGCTTCGCTTTAAGGTTCTCCGATCGTGGGAAACTAAATATAGCAAGCCATCTTGTTGTAGTTAGCTTGTAGCCGAGAAACGTGACTCTTTCTCATTCTTCTGCCGAACCTGCGCCCTTGACAAAAGAAACCTCGCAAGTCGATTCTCAAACATCGACATCTAACGATTCAATGCAAGAGTTTTATAAACTGCAACAAACTCTGTTGCTGACAACTTTTGTGTTGACTGGGATAATTTTTGTCAGCGTTTGGTGGGCTTACTCGCTCGACGTAGCGCTAAATTACTTACTCGGCGCGTGCGTGGGAATAGTTTATTTAAAACTACTGGCAAGAGATGTAGAACGGATAGGCAGACAGCCTGGACGAATCGGCGCAAAGGGGTTAGCCCTTTTTGCAGGGCTAATTATATTTGCCTGTGAATGGCAACAACTACACATAGTTCCTATTTTTCTTGGATTTCTGACTTATAAAGTCGCAATTATCATCTATATGCTGCAAAGCCTAGCGCAACCAGCAAAAAAGTAGATTGATAAGCTGTTGAGGAAATTCTAGAATTGCCTATTTTCAAGACTAGGTAAATCTCAGCAAATGACAATGTTAGACGGTTTGAGTGTATTAAATTCTCTTCCTCTTGCCGCTTTAGAAGTTGGTAAACACTTTTATTGGGAAATTGGTAATTTAAGAGTACACGGACAGGTATTTCTGACCTCTTGGTTTGTGATTGGGTTACTTGTTATCGCTTCGTTCGCTGCAACGAGCAATATTCAACGCATTCCCAGTGGCATCCAAAACCTGATGGAATACGTTCTGGAATTTTTGCGAGATTTAGCCAAAAACCAACTCGGAGAAAAAGAATACCGTCCTTGGCTGCCATTTATTGGCACGTTGTTTCTCTTTATCTTCGTGTCTAATTGGTCGGGAGCATTAATTCCCTGGAAACTCATTCATATTCCAGAGAGCGAACTAGCAGCGCCGACCAACGATATTAACACGACGGTTGCCCTTGCCCTGCTAACTTCTCTAGCCTATTTTTACGCGGGTTTTAGCAAAAAAGGGTTGGGATATTTTGCTAACTATATTCAGCCGATTCCCATCCTTTTACCCATCAAAATTTTAGAAGATTTCACCAAACCTCTGTCGCTTAGTTTCCGACTTTTTGGCAACATTTTGGCAGACGAACTCGTGGTCGCCGTACTAGTGTTTTTAGTTCCGCTATTCGTTCCTTTACCGCTCATGGGATTGGGATTATTTACTAGCGCAATTCAAGCATTAGTGTTTGCAACCCTCGCGGGAGCTTATATTCACGAGGCAATCGAGTCCGAACACGGTGAAGAAGAGCATGAGTAAATTATGAATTATGAATTATGAATTATGAATTATGAAAATCAACAACTTGTTTTCATCGTTCATTGTTCGGAATTCGTCAATTCATCAGTTCTCAGTAGATGACAGTTGGGGAGTAATTTAGAAGAAGTCAATACCAATAACATGGCTTGGGACTTCGCGCTCCTATCGATTAACTTGACGTTTTGTTTTGCAATCAAAGGAAAGTAATTAAAATGGATCCAATTTTAGCTTCTGCTTCGGTAATTGCTGCTGCTCTAGCTGTCGGCTTGGCTGCTATTGGGCCTGGAATCGGTCAAGGTAATGCTTCTGGACAAGCAGTTTCTGGTATTGCTCGTCAGCCTGAAGCTGAAGGCAAAATTCGCGGTACTCTGCTGTTAACCTTAGCGTTCATGGAGTCTCTGACGATTTACGGTCTGGTTATTGCTCTAGTATTACTATTTGCTAACCCATTTGCATAAGCGGTTATCGGTAAGTAGAGGCGCAGTTGTTGCGCCTCTTAATAACTGTTGACAAAAAATTGATGGGAACTCGCACAAATGTTTGATTTTGACGCAACTTTGCCATTTATGGCATTGCAATTTATTTTATTAGCAGTCTTGCTCAATGCTATTTTTTACAAGCCATTGGGCAAAGTCTTGGACGAGCGAGCCGACTACATTCGCACTACAGAATCTAGCGCCAAAGAGCGCATTGCCAAAGCTGAAGCTTTAGCAAAAGAGTATGAAGCTCAAATCTCAGAGGCTCGCAAGCAAGCTCAAGAAGTAATAGCAGCAGCGCAAGCCGATGCTAAAAAGATAGCCGACGAGAAGATCGCGATCGCTCAACGAGAAGCTCAGGCGCAGAAAGAAGAAGCTGCCCAAGAGATAGAAAAGCAAAAGCAAGAAGCCTTGCGATCGCTAGAACAACAGGTAGACGCTCTGAGCCGTCAAATCCTAGAAAAACTCCTCGAACCAGAACTCGTAAGATAACTCCTTCATCGATTGAGATTTAAATCTAAATATGATGGGTACAATTTTAATATTAGCTACAGAAGCTGCTGAGGAAGGTGGTTTCGGTCTAAATTTAGACATATTTGAAACTAACCTGATTAACTTAGCTATTCTAGTCGGGCTGTTGGTCTATTTCGGTCGTAAAGTTTTAGGACAAGTCCTTAGCGATCGCCGTGCTAAAATAGCCCAGGCGATTCAAGAAGCTGAAAACCGCCAAAAGAAAGCCGCAGCATCGCTAGCCGAACAGCAAAAGAAATTAACCGAAGCACAGGCGAGTGCAGAACGCATTCGCCAAGAAGCCCAAGAAAGAGCGAGTGCCGCTCAAAGCGCGATCGCATCTCAAGCCGAAAAAGATATTCAGCGCTTGCGAGAAACCGCCGCCGCCGATCTCAGTTCCGAGCAAGAGCGCGTTATCGCCGAACTCAAACAGCGCATCGCGGCAATGGCAATGGAAAGAGCAGAGACTCAACTGAAAGCGCAGTTGAACGAATCTACGCAGCAAACACTTATCGAGCGTAGCATCGCTCAATTAGGAGGTCATTAATGAAAGGAAGTGCATTCGGATCGGAAGTTGCCGAGCCATACGCCCAAGCATTAATGTCTCTCGCACAGTCCGATAATTTAACCGATAGAATTGGCGATGAAGTTCGCTCTTTGCTCGATCTAATCGAAAATTCTGAAGACTTACGCGATTTTCTGATGAATCCCGTCGTCAAAGAACCTGTCAAAAAAGAAGTTCTGCGCCGGATTGCGGGAGACAATACCCATCCCTATCTCGTTAACTTTTTGATGCTTTTAGTTGACAAACGTCGCGTTATCTACCTAGAAAAAGTTTGCCAGCAATATTTGGAACTGTTGCGGAAGTTAAAAAATGCAGTTTTAGCAGAAGTTTCCTCGGCAACCGAACTCAGCGAAGGGCAGCGTCAATCAGTGACAGAGCGCGTGAAAGCATTGACAGGCGCAGCAGAAGTAGAACTGAAAACTAAAATCGATCCAGAATTGATTGGTGGCGTTGTTATTAAGGTTGGTTCTCAAGTCTTCGATGCCAGCCTGAGAGGTCAACTGCGTCGCATTGGATATAGTTTAAGCACGATATAAATTTCTCCTTCAACAATCGTGTATTAAGGATTGAGGATTGAGATTGTTGTACAGAACTCTTATTTCGAGTCTCTACACTATCTTTAAATTTCCCAATATCCCAATCTTCCAGTCACCAGTCCCTTTGATTCCCAAATACCTTTTATTCAAAACCCAAAATTGAACTATGGTTAGCATCAGACCCGACGAAATTAGCAGCATTATTCGCCAACAGATCGAGTCCTACGACAAACAAGTCCAGGTTTCTAATGTAGGTACCGTTCTTCAGGTTGGAGACGGTACGGCTCGTATCTACGGGCTAGAACAAGCAATGGCGGGGGAATTGCTAGAATTTGAAGATGGAACGGTTGGTATTGCCCTCAACTTAGAAGAAGACAACGTAGGCGCAGTATTGATGGGCGACGGCTTCGGCATTCAAGAAGGCAGTACCGTTAAAGCCACCGGAAAAATTGCTCAGATTCCCGTAGGGGATGCAATGATCGGACGAGTAGTAGACGCATTGGGTCGTCCGATTGATGGAAAAGGTGCGATTAATACGACCGAAACTCGCCTGGTTGAATCTCCCGCTCCTGGTATCGTTTCTCGTAAATCCGTCTGCGAACCCCTACAAACTGGGATTACTGCTATTGACGCGATGATTCCCGTCGGACGCGGACAGCGCGAGTTAATCATCGGCGATCGCCAAACTGGAAAAACATCTGTAGCCGTAGATACCATCATTAACCAAAAAAGCGAAGATGTCGTTTGCGTTTACGTCGCGATCGGACAAAAAGCTTCTACTGTCGCTCAGGTTGTCGATACCTTAGCATCCAAAGGCGCAATGGATTATACCATCGTCGTTGCTGCTAATGCTAACGATCCCGCAACGCTACAGTTTCTTGCCCCTTACACCGGAGCTTCTCTTGCTGAATACTTCATGTACAAGGGCAAGCATACTCTAGTAATTTATGACGACTTGACCAAGCAAGCACAAGCATACCGCCAGCTATCTTTACTGCTGCGTCGTCCTCCCGGACGCGAAGCGTATCCTGGAGACGTATTCTACCTCCACTCTCGCTTATTAGAACGTGCTGCTAAGCTAAGCGATAAACTAGGCAGCGGTAGTATGACTGCGCTACCAATTATCGAAACGCAAGCGGGCGACGTATCGGCGTACATTCCCACCAACGTTATTTCGATCACCGACGGTCAGATCTTCCTTTCTTCCGACCTCTTTAACGCAGGCTTCCGTCCTGCCATCAACGCAGGTATTTCAGTATCTCGCGTGGGTTCTGCTGCTCAAACTAAGGCGATGAAACAGGTAGCAGGTAAGCTAAAGCTAGAATTGGCACAGTTTGCCGAATTAGAAGCATTTGCTCAATTTGCTTCCGATTTGGATGCCGCTACTCAAGCACAATTAGCACGCGGTCAGCGTTTGCGTCAGATTCTCAAACAGCAGCAAAACTCTCCTTTATCAGTATGGGAGCAAGTAGCAACTGTTTATGCAGGTTTGAACGGATATCTAGATGACATCCCAGTTGAGAAAGTAGTTGATTTTGCTGCTGGATTGCGCGATTATCTCAAAACCAGCAAGCCGAAATACCCTGAAATCGTCGGCGAGAAAAAAGCTTTGACAGAAGACGCAGAAACTCTTCTCAAAGAGGCAATTAAAGAATATAAACAGGCTTTTGCTGCATAAACGTGACTGGTGAATGGGAAATTGGTGACTGGTGAATGGTGAATGGGAAAATAGGAAATTTACGAATCCCCAATCGCCAATCCCCAATTGCTAATCCCCAATCGCCAATCCCTTCGATGCTCCACTCAAGAAAAAGAAGCAAGCTACCCGCTTCGCCTTGCGTCTCGCGGAGCGTGAGCGTCGGATCGCTAATCCCCAATCACTACTCTCCTGTTATGGCAAATTTAAAAGCTATCCGCGATCGCATTCAGTCGGTCAAAAATACGAAAAAGATTACAGAAGCCATGCGCCTTGTTGCGGCTGCTAAAGTGCGCCGCGCTCAGGAACAAGTCACCGCAACTCGTCCTTTTGCCGACGCGCTGGCACAAGTTCTTTATAATCTCCTCAATCGACTCCAATCTGGAGAAGTCAGCTTGCCTTTGCTGACGCAACGCCAAGTCCGTACCGTTGCTTTATTAGTCATTTCAGGCGATCGCGGTTTGTGTGGCGGTTATAATACCAACGTTATTCGCCGCGCCGAACAACGCGCCAAAGAACTAAAAGCACAAGGTATCAATTACAAATTTGTTTTGGTCGGACGCAAAGCCAATCAATACTTCCAGCGTCGCAACCAACCCATTCACGACAAAAGCTATGTAGGTTTAGAGCAGATTCCTTCTGCTGCTGAAGCATCCCAGATTGCTGACGAGTTGCTATCGTTGTTTCTATCAGAAAGCGTCGATCGCGTCGAATTAATTTATACACGCTTCGTCTCCCTCATTAGTTCTCGTCCTATCGTCCAAACACTACTTCCTTTGACTTTTCAAGGTTTAGAAGTCCAAGACGATGAAATTTTCCGCCTGATTACCCGCGAAGGTAAGTTTCAGGTAGAACGCGAGAAAGTGTCTACACAAATGGCAGCTTTTCCGCAAGATATGATTTTTGAGCAAGATCCAGTACAAATTCTAGATTCGCTCTTACCGCTCTATTTGAATAACCAATTACTCAGAGCCTTGCAGGAATCGGCCGCCAGCGAATTAGCCGCGCGGATGACAGCGATGAACAACGCCAGCGAGAATGCTAGCGATTTGATTGGTACGCTAACCCTTTCTTACAACAAAGCTCGTCAAGCGACCATTACGCAAGAACTTCTCGAAGTTGTTGCGGGTGCTAATGCGCTGTAACTACAGCAGAAAGTAGAAGAAAAACTTCTCTTAGATAAGAGTTCCGAGCTTTCCGCACTTAGTGTCTAAAACAAGGTTTATTTAAGCGTCTAAGATTTTCTTGGGCGCTTTTTTAGTGTTGGTATAAACACATTAATAGCAGTTTTTGCCCTCCTACCTCCCAACTTTTGGGGAAAGTAGCGGTAATTCATGAATTACCGCTACGTATGAATAAGATTTTCGCTCGCATCCTGTGTAAGTTCTGATTAACTCTTAAAGTCTCCCGTTGAATAAACAGCGAAGCTATGAGTCTGGAAATCAGCAACATGACGGTGTAGTATCATCCGAGCAATTTTGTGAGGGAAAAAAATGCTATTTCGTCGATCGCGATCGCGCTTAATTATTCTTACAGTTATCGGTTTTCTGGCTCTATTATTAAACATAAGCTTAGGAACGCGCGTTTTTGCTCAACAAACTCCAAATACGACTACGCCTCAATCGCCCAATTTAAGCAGACATTTTCAAGAATTTGGACTTACGGGATCGATTGTAATTTACGACTCGAACAATAATCAAACCTACGAACACAACCCCCAACGCAACGCCACAGAAATGATTCCCCTTTCGACATTTAAATTTTTCAACGCAATGGTGGCGCTAGAAACAGGGGTCATTCCAGACGATGTAACGGTTTTGACTTGGGATGGCATTCATCGACAAATTGATGCTTGGAATCGCGATACTAATTTGCGTCAAGGGTTTAAAAATTCGACCGTTTGGTTTTATCAAGTATTGGCACGTCGAGCCGGACGAGATCGAATGCAAGAATATATCGATAAAGTAGGCTATGGAAATCGTCAAATAGGAACTGACAAAGATATCGATCGCTTTTGGTTGCAAGGCCCGTTAAAAATTACGCCTAAAGCGCAGATCGAGTTTTTACAGCGATTGTATCGAAACAATCTGCCTTTCTCGCAACGGACAATGGATTTGGTTAAAGATATCGCGATCGTCGAACAAACGCCAGAATATACGTTGCGAGGAAAAACCGGATGGTCGGACAGTCCTAAACCCCAATTGGGTTGGTTTGTAGGCTATCTAGAGCAGAATAAGAATGTTTATTTCTTTGCTACTACTCTCGATTTGCTTCAGCCTTCTGATGCACCCGCACGAATTGAAATTACGCGGCGCAGTCTTAAAGATTTGGGATTACTGTAGTTATTAAGTGATTGGTGATTGGTGATTAGAGATTAGGGATTAGGGAAGGGATAAAGGGAAAACTTTCATGGATTTTTCTCCCAAATCTCCCTGGTAACTGGTCACTGGTAACTGATCGCTGGTCACTGAAAAAGTATCCCAGTGTCCCAGTCACTAGTCACCAATCCCCAGTAACGCGATCGCTAAAACTTAGAATGATGTAAATAAATATTAAGAAAAAGACATCGATTAGCTAATTTTAAAGCTCAAATAAGAAAAACGCATTAAATTTTGTAAAAAATCATTGCAAATAGTATCCATTTCTGGCTTTATAGTATATGCGGAAGTAAAACGTAAAATTTGTTACATTAACTGACAAAGTTAAAAAAGTTTGTTGGAAAATGCGTATATTTTAAATTCTCTATCTTTTGATAGATAAATAAATAGGCGATCGATCGCTATCAAACTCGCATTTCTGTTTTAGCTAATATTCCCAACAAAATAAATAGGTAAATTCTTATTTTTTTGTCAGTAATGTTATATTGTTCTGGGGTTTTATATAGCGCTTATTTTCGTGTAAATCTGTTACTCTATTCGAGCTTAAAATACATCAGACTAATCTGAAGTTACTTGACAAAATGGATTGCCACAAAATGATAAGATCGTGAAGGCTAAAGGTTGAAAATCCACTAGGAATAAAGAATCTACCGAAATAGGTAGCGGAACTACCTAGAAAATATTAATAGCTAGTAGATAGCGAAACCAACATAAAACTTCGCTTAAGGCAAACGCAAAATTTGCATTTGTCTCCATTCAAAAAAAGTAAAAAAGCTTGATTGCTTTTAAAATTCAACTCAATCTTAGGGAGTTATTGGAAATGTTTAAAAAACTATTTGGCGGTCAAAAATCAGCTTATTTTCTAGAATTAGACGAAAGTAAAAATCCGCAGCCGGAAAAAGTTAAAGAAGAAGCAAAAGCAAAGCCAGTAGAGGAGAAAAAAGCAGAACCCGCAAAAGTGACTGCTTCTGAAAAGCCAAAAGCAGAACCTGCAAAAGCAACCAAAAAAAAACTCGGTGAAGGAAGACGCGAAAGTAGCGCCTGCACCCAAAGAAACTAAACCACCAATATCCGACCCAGAAGAAATCATCAAAGCTGCTGTCTTCAAAAACAGTAGTAATGGTAAAGTCAATCCGGCGGCAGTATCTTTTGCCAGTAATGACTCGATAACATCTACTATGTCCCGACGCAGACCTGGCCCCAGCCTAAATATGTTTAAGAATATGGCTCGTCAAGTCAAATCTGCCAAGAAAATATAAGTTATGGGCGAAGAATTTTTCTAACCTGTCTGGGCTGTTTTGTTGGTTATATTTTTCCATCGAAAGATTTAACCCTTGTTTCTAACCCCTTTCTTCAGCTTTGGAGGAAGGGGTTAAGTTTTTTGTGACTGCCTTACTCTGTCTTTGGTTACGGCTTGACGCAGAGATTGTATAGTAGCGATCGCGTGTTGCGCTACGATATCTATCTCTTGAGTCGTCGTAAATCTACCAATGCCAAACCGAAGCGACGCATAAGCTAGAGATTCTACACGTCCCAGTGCCGTTAGAACGTGCGAGGGAGCCGTTGAAATCGAAGAACAAGCCGAACCCGAAGAAAGCGCTACGACAGGTTGTAGAGCGAGTAATAAAGCCGAACCATCGACCCCTTCTATACTGACATTAAGATTCCCAGAAAGGCGTTGCGTGGGATGACCGTTGAGATAAATCCCTTCTACTTGAGAGAGTTGTTGCCAAAGTTGTTCGCGCAATTGTAGCTGACGTTGCGATTCCGACGCGAGTTCGACCAATCCCAATTCTATTGCTTTGGCAAATCCGACAATTTGCGGCGTATATAGCGTCCCCGAACGCATTCCTCGTTCGTGTCCTCCCCCATGTATCTGCGCGGCTATTTTAACTCTAGGATTGCGACGGCGAACGTAGAGAGCGCCAATTCCCTTGGGGCCATAAATTTTATGGGCCGTCAACGACATTAAATCGATATTCATCTGTTGCACGTCGAGAGTAATTTTTCCAATCGCCTGCGCTGCATCGCTATGAAATAAAATTTCGTGCTGGCGGCAAATTTCTCCGATTTTAGCTAGCGGTTGCAAAACGCCGATTTCATTATTCGCTGCCATAACTGATACTAAAATCGTATCGGGACGAATGGTTTTTTCGAGTTCTTCTAGATCGATTAATCCATCTTCTCGAACGGGTAAAAAAGTAACTTCAAACCCCATATTTTCTAAATAATGACAGGGGTCGAGGACGGCGTTATGCTCGGTTTGTAGGGTGATGATATGCTGTCCTTTACTAAAATAAGCTTCAGCAACGCCTTTTATGGCTAAATTATTGGCTTCAGTAGCGCCGCTAGTAAAAATAATTTCTTCGGGAGCGCAATTGATAGCAGAAGCTAGGATTTCGCGAGATCTTTTCACGGCTGCTTCTGCTTCCCATCCATAAACGTGAGTAATGCTGGCCGGGTTGCCAAAATGTTCGGTAAAGTAGGGCAACATGGCATCTAAAACCCGTTTGTCCATTGGGGTTGTAGCTTGGCAATCTAAGTAAATAGGACGCACAGACACGATCGCAACCTCTAATTAGGAGAGTAGGGGAGACAAGGGAGACAAGGAGGACAAGGGAGACAAGGAGGACAAGGAGGACAAGGGA
>JAAUUT010000079.1 GCA_012031035.1 Candidatus Altimarinota bacterium
TGTTTTCCACGACGGAAACCGTTTTTCTTGTTCTGAGTGGACTTACATTGAGGGCACTGCATTACTAAAGACGATAATTTTACTACTTTAATTTTAAGGTTTTTAGCATTACGCATTCACCAATGCCGCCCAAGAATTAAACTCTGCCAAATCTCCTTAATTTTTACCACGGATCGATTTCCTGCGTAAGATTTGTACTACTAAAATAGTATATCTTTGGAACAAGTTCGACCAACGCGATCGCGTCCTGATTTTTGCAAGAAGAATACTGACAAACTATTAGCGCTCGTTAAGAAAAATTGGCATCCTCTCGATCGTAAGTAATATCGACCTCTAGAAAAGGTAAAATCTTCATCAGAACGATCGCGGGGAGAGAAAAAATGGCAACTAAATTACGCAAGCCGATCTTAGTGGCTGGAATGGCGATTTGCCTTCTACTATGGCTGTGGGATAGCCTGCACGAAAAGATTATCGCTGTAGGTGAATGGAGCATCTGGGGCGCGATCGCATTGGGGACGATTTTTTGGATGCTGCAAAAAAATTCTAGCAACAAACTTACCCCAGTAATCCTTTCCCCCATCAAACGGGAAACTGTTGAAGAAGCGATCGCACAAGCCCAAAACGAGATCGCAACTTTGGCAGTAGAAGCACCACAGCGAGATATTGCCTCTTTAAAACAACAACTTACCCAGTTGCCAGCATCTTTTAATCGTCAAACGCTACAATTGGCAATTGCAGGTTCGAGAGGAACGGGGAAAACTGCCTTAAAACACGTTTTAGAAAGCAAAAAAATTGCTGAAAATATTGAATGGGTAGAAACAGCCCCCTTCTTTACTGCAACCGAGGATAATACGCCTCAAGAAACTGCGTTAGCCTCTGACTTAGTGTTATTTCTCACTACGGGCGATTTAACCGAGTCAGAACGACAAATGTTAGAGCAAATGAAAAGGTTTCATCAACGGATCGTTTTGCTCTTTAACAAACAAGATCGCTACATTCCTGAAGAAAAAGAAGAAATCTTACAGCAATTGCGTCAGCGAGTCCGAGAGATTATTCTAACCGAAGACGTTATTGCGATCGCAGCGTCTCCCAATTTCATTAAAGTCAAACAACATCAGGAAGATGGTTCGGTGCTGGAAAGAATGGAAACACAACCAGCCCAAATCGATCCCTTAAGCGATCGCCTCAAACAAATTTTAAGCCAAAAACGAGACCAATTGGTCTTAGGAGCGACTTGGCGAGAGGCGATGAAATTGAAGGAAAAAGCCAAGGCGATCCTCAATGAAGTTAGACGCGATCGCGCTATCCCCGCGATCGAACAGTATCAATGGATTGCTGCTGCTACAGCTTTTGCTAACCCCGTCGCTACCCTCGATCTACTAGCAACAGCAACGGTTAACGCTCAGATGCTCGTCGATTTAAGCGCTATTTACCAGCAAAAATTTTCTCTCTCCCAGGCACAAACTACCTCTGGGACGATTGGCAAATTGATGGTACAGTTGGGAATCGTCGAATTGTCTACCCAAACCATCGGGAGTCTACTGAAGAGTAATGCGTTAACCTATATGGCTGGCGGTGCAGTACAAGGCATCAGTGCGGCGTATTTAACTCGCTTAGCAGGATTGAGCGCGATCGAGTATTTCCAAGAACAAGAGATCGGTATGGCTTCAGGAGATGGGTTAAATTTAGAGAGATTGACACAAAAGCTCACGCAAGTGTTTGCAGCTAATCAACGGACTGCATTTTTACAGAGTTTTGTCAAACAAGCTGTCGTTCGTTTCCAGACCAACCCCTCTTCTTGAGGAGCGATCGTTCTAGGGACAGCAATAAAGCCTTCTCATAAATTTTAGGTAAAAATGCGATTGCTTAGCTGCTATCCTGAAAAGCGATCGCATCACCATCTAGTCAATGCCTAATTACAATACGGTTTTCCGTATTTCCAAGAAAGTTTCTACTCCTCTAAAATAAAAACAGAACTCCACTAGGAGCAGTATTGTTAAACAAAAATAGTTAATCAAAGGTCGCTTAAAAATGGGTTTTTTTGATTCAGAAGTCGTTCAGCAAGAAGCCAAACAGTTATTTGAAGATTATCAATCTCTCATGCAACTTGGAGGCGAGTACGGCAAGTTTGACAGAGAAGGAAAAAAAATCTTTATCGAAAAAATGGAAGCGCTAATGGATCGCTATAAAATCTTTATGAAGCGATTTGAGCTATCTGAAGATTTTATGGCACAAATGACAGTCCAGCAGCTTAAAACTCAATTAGGTCAATTTGGCATGACTCCCGAACAAATGTTCGAGCAGATGCAAGTAACCCTAGAACGAATGAAATCAGAAATTAAAGAGTAAATTGTTGATTGAAAAAACGTCGATCCTCAGTTAGTAAGCTTGATAAAGCTTGATATAAGAAATTATAATTTTTATAAAACGCTTATTTTTTATCTTTTAAACTTAATTTAAATAGGTTTAACTTTGAATAAAAATATTAAAGACAACTAAGCATTATAAATAAATTTATTTATAAAGTTTAAAATTAAACTCTAAATTTAATTGTTGATAAGATCTATACAACAGTAGTTAAAAGCTTTTTCTTGTATTAATATACAGTGACGCTCGCATTGCAGTTTTACGTTACAGTGACTGATAACGGTCGAGAAATTCTAATGCCTTGTCTCTCGTACTCCATAACTCATGACTGTAATTTTAGGCTTTGACCCCGGACGAGATAAATGTGGCTTAGCAGTAATGGGACGCGATCGCAAACTTGAGTATCATCAAGTTGTTACTACTGCTGTAGTTATCGATACTGTTAAATCCTTATGTCAACAGTTTTCAGTCGAGCAGTTAGTGATAGGAAACCAAACGACATCCAAACAGTGGCGACAGAAATTAGAAGAACATTTACCTCATTCAATATCTATTGTTACTGTAGACGAGCGTAACAGTTCCCTAGAGGCTCGCGATCGCTACTGGCAGATGTATCCACCCAAAGGACTACAAAAAATAATTCCTCAAGGGATGCGCCTTCCTCCTCGTCCAATTGACGATATCGTTGCCATCCTGCTTATTGAAAGATATTTACAAAACAGATAAAACTTAAAAAGAATCAGCATCGGGATAAGCAGGTTATAAAAGAATATTAAAGAATTACTAAAATCCAAAGACTTACCCCTCTCAAGAGTGCGACTATTTGGGGCATAAGTCCAATGTTAGTTTTAGATAATTTTAGGGAATTCTATAGATTGAAGCTTCTAAAACTTGTTTATTAACTACAAAACGTAGCCATGACGACTGCTAACCCTTCCTCTCAAAATCCCCTAATTATCAGGGATTTTAATGCTGAAAAACAGGCTGAGTTTTTTGAAACCCTCAAAAAGAACCGCTTTAGCGGTCAATTAGTGCTGACAAACCCTAAAAGAGAGAAGTGGTCTTTTTATTTCTACCTAAGTCGTATCATCTACGCGACGGGTGGAGTCCATCCGGTCAGGCGCTGGAGAAGAAATTTAATCAATTATTTACCTCAAATTGCTTCCCAACCCTCGACAGTACAGGCCGATCTCGCTAGCATCGCACCTGAAAAGCTTAAAGTCTCCTGGGAATACGAGCTATTGTGCCTGTGGGTGGAACAGCAAAAAATCACTCGCGAACAAGCTGCGAAAATGATTCATTCGGCAATTGTCGAAATTCTCTTTGACATCACTCAAGGAACGGCGGTTGCTTGCGAATTTAAACCAAATATCTTGCTTCCTCCCAGATTAATTTTAATCGATGCCGAGCAAGTTATTGGGGAATCGAAACAGCTTTGGAGTGCTTGGCAAGAAGCCAAAATTGCCGATCGCTCTCCCAATTTAGCACCTATTATCCGCCATCCCGAACAACTCAAACAAAAAACCAATCCTCAAGTTTACCAAACGCTCAGTCAGTTGCTCGACGGACATCAAACGTTGCGCGATTTGTCAATTCGCATGAAACGACACGTTCTGCCAGTCATCAGTTCGTTGTTGCCTTACATGCAAATGAGTTTGATAGAATTGGTGAACGTTTCTGATTTTGCTTCTCCACTCGCGCCTCCACAACAGGCAACTGGCGGCGGTGCGTCAGGGTTTTTAACGGGTGGTAAAATTCCCTTAATCGCCTGCATTGACGACAGCCCTCTGATGTGCCAGACGATGGAAAAAATTCTTACAGCAGCTAAATTTCAGTTTGTTGGCATTAACGATCCACTCAGAGCGATCGCGATCTTACTAGCTCGCAAGCCCGATTTGATCTTTTTGGATCTGGTCATGCCCAATGCTAACGGCTATGAAATTTGCGCTCAGTTGCGCAAAATGACTTTTTTCAAAGACACGCCCATTGTTATTTTGACAGGCAATGATGGTCTTGTCGATCGCGTGAGAGCAAAAATGGTTGGCTCTACCGACTTTATCAGCAAACCCGTCGATCCAGAGATTGTTGTTAGTACGATTCACAAGCATCTCAGACAAGAAAATCCTGCTTAGTCCTGCTTACAAGAAGAATTTAACGGTAGACTAAATTTTAAACTCCATCAAAAACTGTTATGCAACGAAAAATTCTGGGAAAACTAAATATAGCTCTCAGAATCGATCGAATAACAACCGTCATAATCTGCGATCGCTTTTCTTTTCTGGTTCTTTTGCGCGTTAATTTGAGGTAAATGTAATGGGTACCGCCCTAGTTGTTGATGATTCTTTAACAGAACAAAAAATTATTACTAGTTGCTTAGAACGAGAAGGCATTAAGGTTTCGATCGCCTCTAGTGGAGAAGAAGCCTTGGAAAAAATCAAAAGCACTCGCCCTGATGTCATCGTTCTAGATGTCGTTTTACCAGGTCGCAGCGGATTTGAAATCTGCCGCGAACTTAAAGCCGAAGCATCTACTAGAACTATTCCCATTATTATCTGTTCGACCAAAGGTAGCGAAATGGATAAATTTTGGGGAATGAAGCAAGGAGCCGATGCTTATATTCCTAAACCCATAGATCAAGCAGAATTTGTGCGTACTGTCAAGCAACTGCTCGATCGATAAATCGTTCCCTGTTTAAATTGTCTTAGATTACTATTAGTAAGGAGAAAAATATGGTGTCCGATGCGTTCCTACGAGACTCTGGGCGGCTTTCCCCAGGAGCAAGTGGACGAGGACGAGAGGAGCAGTTTTTGCGATTTTATCTGGAACCTGACACTAAAGTCATGTTGCCAGTGTCTCAACTAACGGAAGTGCTAACAATTCCCCTCGGTCAGATTATTCCTATTCCCCATATGCCTTCTTGGGTAATGGGAGTATATAACTGGCGGGGGGAAATTCTCTGGATGGTAGATCTCGGTCAACTATTTGGGCTTACCTCTTGGGCGCAACTATCTCTCAAAAGTTCAGTTTACAAAGCTTTTGTACTTCGGGCTGCGGGAAATTCACCAGAAGCCAAAAAACAAGCACTGGGATTAGTCATCTCCAGAGTCGAAGATATCGAATGGTGCGATCCTGCTGCTATCCAATCGCCGCCTGCGGCAGCAGTAGAGGCGGGGTTAGCCCCATTTTTACGAGGTTTTTGGGTAAAACCCGATGGCGATATTATCGTCACGCTTGATGGAGAAGCGATTATGGCAGCCATGCCTCAATCATGAACGATCGAGCTTATGACGGTGACGGCATCTTGTTCGACCTCATAAAACTAAAGAAAAATTAGTAGGTTAAATATCGAGTTGAGAGCAATTCTCTTTCAAAAACGCTATGCGATCGCGCTGACAAACAAACCATAACATCTGAAAATCGAGCTAAAACTCAACGTCTCTACATCTCAAAAAATTCCTTTCAGCTTAATAGCGATCTCGACAACTAAGATTTTTTTTGAGAGATGTATTTTTTTGCTATCGATTGGGGCATCCTAAAAAATGAAAGGAGCAAAAGCCCCAACCTTAAAATTAAGTAAAAATCAATTATCGCTTCGTTCTATCAGGTTAGTTACTAAATTTATTACAGCATCACCAGTCTATCGAAAATTATTTAAGAGGTTTGTTTCATGGCTCAGATTTCTCCAAAACCCGATCCCAAAAATTTGGCTAACAGTCGTCTTAGTGAAGACAAGGAGGCTTTATTTGAAGACCAAGCCCCATTTACAGACGATCTGCCAACGCAGTTATCATTAAACGGAGCGGAAATAGGCACAGAAAGCAACGATTCGTCACCCAACTCATCGATAGGAGGGTTTGAGTCATGGGAAGAACCAAAAGTCATGCCGCGAAAATTAGGGGGATGGCAGAAATGGAGCCTCAAGACCAAAGCAACGGCGCTGGCGCTAGCCATTGGGATTATTCCGGCTGTTTCAATTAGCACGGTCGCCTATTTTTGGGCATCTAAAGCAGAAGAACAACAGGCGCTCGATGTTAAAAAGATTCAGGTTAACTCGCTCAGTCGAATTTTAAGCAACTTTTTGTCAGAACGCTACGGGGATATTAAAGTAATGGCTGGCTTGTCGGTACTGACCGAACCCCAGCTTAGAGAAACAGCTTCTCTTCAAGAAAAGCAAGCGAGATTAAATGAATATATTAAGGCTTACGGTATCTACGAAAGCATCGTTGTTATCGATCTCAAGGGGAATATCATCGTACAAGCCGGTTCAAATGATAGACCCACTAACTTCCTAGAAAAAAAGTAGATTACTTCATGGAAGTTCTCAAAACCGATCGTCCGGCCTTCTTCCAACGCCCGTCAGTCGTCACGGGAAAATATGCCTTATTCTTTGCGGCTCCCGTCAAAGACTCAAAAACTAAAAAAACCATTGCAGTCATCCGCACGCTCATTCCTATTAGCGCTTTAGAAAAGTTGGTAGAACCCTACAAATCTACTACTAACGAAATCCAGCTTGTAGATAGCACTGACAAAATTTTCTTAGCGCCAGAAGACGAACAAGAGCTAATCAACGAACCCGTCACAGAAGAATTTCCGAAGTTTCCCGAACTTTTCAAGGCTAAGACGCAAGATGCCAGAATTATTCAAGATAATACTGATGACGAAGGAATGCTGATAGCGTATTCGGGACTAGAAAAGCAGGATGGCTTGCCGAACTTCAACTGGAAAGTTTTGATGGCAACGCCAACGGATGAAGTGTTTGCGACCAGAAATCAGCTTTTTTGGACTACTCTTTTAGGAACGTTAGGAACTGCTGCTGCCGTTGCGATTGTCGCTTTTCTCTTAGCCGATCGCGCGACTAAACCCATCTCTGCTGCCGCCGAAGCCGTAGAAAAAATTGGACGCGGCGAATTGGATACGCGCCTGGCTGTCGAAGGAGAAGACGAATTAGCAGCCTTGGGGGCAAACATCAACGTCATGGCGGCTCAATTAGAAACCCTGGTACAAGAACAAGCCGTCTCGGTCGAACAAGCGCAATTGCTCAAAGATATTACCGTTAAAATTTCTCAGGCTCTCGATGTCGAGACGATTTACAACACGACAGTAACAGAAATTCGTAAAGCCTTAGTATCGGATCGCGTTATCGTTTATCTGTTTGACGAGTTTTGGAAAGGTACGGTAATGGCTGAATCGGTTGCTCCTGGATTCCCTAAAGCATTGGGAGCGCAAATTGCCGATCCCTGCTTTGCTGAAAAATATATTGATAAGTATCAAAAAGGTCGCGTTCAAGTCACTCCCGATGTTTACAACGCAGGTTTAACCGAATGCCACCTCAGACAACTCGAACCGTTTAGCGTCAAAGCTAACCTTGTCGCGCCCCTTGTAGTTGGGGGGAATTTGTTAGGACTTTTGATCGCTCACCAGTGTTCGGGGACTCGCAACTGGGAGGTAGGGGAAATCGACTTCTTTACTCAAGCTTCCATCCAAGTGGGTTCTGGGATCGAACGTGCCAACCTCCTGCAAAAACAACAACAAGAAGCTCAAAGAGCCGGAATTCTCAGAGATATTACCCTAGAAATCACTCAAGGAAACAGCAAAGAAGAAATTCTCGCTCAACTGCCGCTCGATAAAGTGCGTTCTGGTCTGAAGAGCGATCGCGTCATCTTTTACGAATTCGATGCAACCTGGAAAGGAACGGTTATGGTCGAGTCTGTAGCACCAGACTTCCCTGCTGCCCTGGGTGCAGAGATTGCCGATCCTTGCTTTGCCAACTCTTATGTGGAGAAATACAAGCGCGGTCGAGTGCAAGCTACTGCCGATATCTACAATGCAAATCTAACCGAGTGTCACCTCAAACAACTCGAACCCTTCAAAGTAAGAGCTAACTTGGTTACGCCCATCGTTACGGGCGGCAACCTCATTGGTCTGTTGATCGCGCACCAATGTTCGGGGACGCGCAATTGGGAAGAACCCGAAATTAACTTCCTTGCGCAGATTGCGACGCAAATTGGTTTTGCGATCGACCGTACCAACTTACTAGACAAGCAGCGTCTTGCCGAGATCTCACAACGTAAAGAAAAAGAAAAACTCCAACAGCGAGCGTTGGAATTACTCATGCAAGTCGATCCTCTGACGCAAGGAGACTTGACGATTCGCGCTACCGTAACCGAAGACGAAATTGGTACGATCGCCGACTCTTACAACTCCACCATTGAAAGCTTACGGAAAATCGTCTTTCAGGTAAAAGCAGCGTCTCAACAAGTCGTTAATACGACTAGCACCAACGAAGCCTCGATCGAATCTCTATCCCAAGGTGCCGTACAGCAATCAGAAGAGATTGCTGCCGCCCTAGACCGAATTCAGGCAATGACCGACTCGATTCGCGCCGTTGCTATGAGTGCAGAACAAGCCGAAGAAGCCGTTGACCAAGCCGCCCAAACAGTAGAAGAGGGAGACGCAGCCATGAACCGTACCGTCGAAGGAATCATAGCCATTCGACAAACGGTTGCAGAAACTGCTAAAAAGTCAAGCGTCTTGGCGAATCTACTCAAAAGATTTCTAAGGTCGTCAACCTAATTAGTAGTTTCGCCGACCAAACCAACCTACTCGCGCTCAATGCCTCGATTGAAGCAGCACACGCGGGAGAGCAAGGGCGAGGCTTCGCGGTAGTTGCCGACGAAGTACGAAACCTAGCTCGGCAATCGGCCGAAGCAACCGCAGAAATCGAAAAAGTCGTCGCCGAGATTCAGGCAGAAACCAACGACGTAGTTGCAGCGATGGAAGAAGGAACCGAACAGGTAGTTCTGGGGACAAAATTGGTAGAAGAAACCCGCACGAGTCTTAACCGTATTGCCTCGGCCAGCCAACAGATCGGGCAACTAGTGCAAGCGATCGCCAGCGCAACCGAAGAACAAACCAAAGTATCCGAAGAGGTAAGCCAAACCATGAACGATGTGGCCGCGATCGCGGGTCAAACTTCATTTTCAGCAACGGACGTATCTGCTTCCTTCCAAGAACTCCTAGCAGTCGCTCAATCGCTGCAAGAGAGCGTCGGTCAGTTCAAAGTTAATTAAGTAGTTCAGGAGTAGAGACGCTCTCTTATCGCGTCTCTACAGTAGTCGATAATCTCCCTTGTCGAACGTAGGACGCTCCACATTCTCTCATTCTCGAACACTATGACTCAGACCCCACCCAAACCCAACATTCTTAAGAACCTTAACGATCGCAATAAAGGATCTCTTCCATTGCCGCAATCGGCAAAGAATGGTAGCGCGATCGTATCGATTAACAAACTAGAAGACGAACCGAGACAAGGTAGAGCGAACTTCTGGCAAAACCTAAGCTATCGATGGAAACTAGCCATTCTGCTGATTGCAACGGCAGCACTGCCAGCGATCGTTATTACTCACTTTTTAACTCAAATATCGAACGATCGCTATGTAGAAAGGGTTCAAGCTCAAGTCAAAGAAAAAGGTTCGGCATTTCTTGACGATTACGTTCTCTGGACGCAATCGACGGTTGAAGCAGAAGCGGAAAGAATTGCTCAAACAATTGAAGATCTTAAGATAGATTTAAGCAATCCTACACAGGTGTCGTCCAATCGAATTGTGCGGTCTGCTCTCAAACTGAATGCTAATGCCGAACCAGAAACAATTGAGAGCTTTAGAATTATTACTGACGCTCAAGGTAAAACCCTTGCCCAACAAATTCAGATTCTTTCGGAGAATTTGAGCAACAAACCATCTCTTCCAAAACCCGACGCTCCCGTTACTCAAAAATACAAACCCGTAGTATTGCCGCCAGGGATTGCTTTAGGAAATTTGCCCATCGTCCAAAACGCTCTCAAGACGGGTCGCGATCTTTCTGGGGTAGAATTGCTAAAAGGCGATGATGTCAAGCGTTTGGGGCTAGAAGCACAAGCCAAACTGGAAATTCGCCCGCAAGTAACCGCCGGATTGCCCACATCTCAACAACCTGCCCCAGAAGGAACCTACGATATTGACAAAGGTAAGATAGGTTTGGTCAGTATGGCCGTTAAACCCATCAAAATGAACGGTCGCACCGTTGGCACCGTTATTGTAGGGTCGCTTCTCAATCGCAACTATGGAATTACCGACAAGTTCGCAACAACCTCCGATATTCCTATCGTTGCCACTATTTTTGCTCGCGACTTGCAGGTAACAACCACAATTCCCTATTTCGATCCTAAAGCTAACGCTAAAGACGGCACGCGCGCGATCGGCACGAGAGTTGTCAGTGAAGTTTCGCGTACCATTTTCGACGAACAGAAGCCGGAATTTTTTGGGCAGTTCAATATCAGTGGCAGCGATTATATTACAATTTATTATCCCTTGTACGACCATCAAAAACTTCTCAATCCAACGGCTAAGCCAACTGGGATGGCGTTTATCGGTCAGTCTCTTATCGATATTAACAACAATAACCCCATCGAACAGCAGCGCAAGATTGGCTATGGATTGGGAGTGGGAATGATTGTTTTTATGGGGTTAATCGCTATTCCCCTGGCAAATACCTTTTCTCGTCCTATCAGACGATTGCAAGAAATAGCCAGACAAGTAGCCAATGGCGAATCGGTAGCTGGCTTGGGTCAAACAGACCGTCGCGACGAAATGGGTCTTTTAGAACGAGAACTCGATCGCATGGCCACTCAAATCGAGAAGAACCTAAAAACCATGCGTTTAGATGCCGCTCGCGAACAACTCCTTAAAGAAATTACCCTCGAACTCAGTCAATATCCTCAAGTTCCCGACACGATCGATATCGCTTTAGAAATCCTTCGTCTCGAACTAAATGCCGATCGCGTCTTTTTATATCGTTTCGACGAAGAGACGTTTGAAGGCAAAGTCGTTGTGGAATCAGTTGCTGATGGATGGCCTCGCGCTTTACACGCTTTATTTACAGACCACTGCTTTAAAGACCAATTTGTAGAACCTTATCGTCAAGGTCGCATTCAAGCCACATCTAATATTTATGAAGCCGGATTGACCGATTGTCACATTAAAATTTTAGAACCATTTGCGATTAAAGCGAATTTAATCGTACCCGTCATACGCGGTAGTCGTCGCGTCCTAACTGGATTATTAGCGATTAACCAGTGTTCTGCCCCCAGAAATTGGCAACCAAGCGAAATCGAGCTAGTCTCGCAAATAGCAACACAAATCGGTTTGGGGATCGACCGAGCCTATCTAATAGAAAAGACCAGAGTAAGTGCCGAACGCGCCCAAACGCTCAAAGACCTTACCCTAAAAATGTCTCAGGCGATCGATAACACAGCCATCTTCGATACTGCTGTTACCGAGATTCGTCAAGCGATTAAGAGCGATCGCGTCATCATCTATCAATTCGATCCCAACTGGAAAGGCACGGTTATTGCCGAATCGGTTGCGGCTGGATTTCCCCAAGCATTAGGCGCAGAAATTACCGACCCCTGCTTTGCGGATAATTATGTAGAAAAATACAAACAAGGTCGAGTGCAAGCTACTGCTGATATCTACAATGCCGGGTTGACTCAATGCCATCTCCAACAACTCGAACCTTTCAGCGTCAAAGCCAACTTAGTCGCGCCAATCTTACAGGGAGGGGAGCTACTCGGACTGTTAATCGCCCATCAATGTTCTGCTCCTCGCAAATGGGAACCAGGAGAAGTTGACTTTTTCTCCCAACTCACCACCCAAGTTGGACTGGCATTAGAAAGAGTCACTCTACTTGAAGTACAGCGCCAAGAAAAAGAAAAATTACAAAAACGAGCGCTAGAGTTACTCCAACAAGTCGATCCCATCAGCCAAGGCAATTTGACGATTCGCGCCAGCGTAACCGAAGACGAAATTGGCACGATCGCAGACTCGTATAACTCCACCGTCGAAAGTTTGCGTAAGATTGTCTTGCAGGTAAAAACATCGGCCCAACAAATGACCGTTACGACCGATCGAAATGAAATCTCCGCGCGATCGCTCTCCGAAGAAGCAATGCGCCAAGCTCAAGAAATTACTGATGCTCTAGAGCGCATTCAAATCATGAACAAATCTATTCGCGAAGTCACGACAAGCGCTAAGCAAGCTGAAATAGCAGTGCAACAAGCCGCTCAAACCGTACAAGCTGGAGATTCTGCCATGAACCGAACGGTAGATGGCATTCTGGCAATTCGGGAGACGGTAGTCGAGACATCGGAAAAAGTAAAACGCCTCGGCGAATCTACCCAGAAAATTTCTAAAGTCGTTGGTCTGATCGGTCGATTTGCCGCACAAACTCATATGCTGGCGCTCAAAGCTTCTATCGAGGCAGCCCGTGCTGGCGATGAAGGTCAAGGTTTCGCCGTGATTGCTGATGAAGTCAGAAGCCTGGCTGCTCAATCGGCAGAAGCAACGGCAGAGATTAGTAACTTAGTAACCAGCATTCAAATAGAAACCAATGAAGTCGCTGCTGCCATGCAATCGGGAACCGAACGGGTGGCCACGGGAACGAAATTGGTTGAAGAAACGCGCCAAAACCTAACCCAAATCGCTCAGGTAAGCGACCAAATTAATTTGTTAGTCAAAACAATCGCTAAAGCTGCCGCCGAGCAATCGAAAGCTTCTGAAATCGTCAGTCAATCGATGAATGAAGTAGCAGCAATTTCAACCCGGACCTCAACTGAAGCGACTCAAGTTTCTGATTCGTTTAAAAAACTGCTGACAGTAGCTCAGACGCTACAACAAAGCGTCGGTCAGTTTAAAGTTGAATAAACTATTAATTTCTCATTAATATTGAATTATTCTCTCTAATTTCTAGTCTAATTCTCAACCCCAGAGCAAACGATGGCACTGAACTCCGATATCCGCGACCAAGCCTATCAGTTTTTCATCGAGGAAGCCCCCGAACTGCTGCATATTATCGAAAACGGTCTTCTTACCCTTCGAGAAGAACGCACCACATCAAAAGTTCACGAAATTATGCGAGCGGCTCACTCCCTCAAAGGCGGAGCGGCTAGCGTAGAACTGAACGCGATCAAAACCCTAGCTCACCGTTTAGAGGATATCTTTAAGGCACTCTACAGCGATACTGTCGAAATCGATACCGAACTAGAAAGCCTACTTTTGCAAGGCTATGATTGTTTGAAAAATCCTTTGATGGAACAAATCAAAGTCGGCAGCTTTGACTCGGAGGCTTCTATACAAGTTGCAGAGTCGATTTTTAAGCAAATCGAAGTACTACTCGGAGATAGCCTTGCTCATGCCGACCAATATATCCCTACCTCAAGCGATTTAGGCATTGATATCGTTTCTTCGATCTTTGAAGTTGATGTTGCCCAAGGACTGGATCGGCTTGCTAGTGTCATTGCTAATCCCCAAGATTACGAAGTTACTGGCGAATTGCGGGCGCAGGCAGAAGTGTTTGTTGGATTCGCGGAGTTGCTTGGTTTAACTGGGTTTGGAGACATTGCGCGAGTCGCTCTACAAGCTCTCAATCGCTATCCCGATAAAGTCATGCAAATTACCCAACTAGCACGGGCAGATTGGGAGAAAGGTCGCGAACAAGTCCTAGCAGGCGATCGCGATCGCGGTGGCAATCCTTCTGCGGAATTATTATCGCTCGCTCAAGATTCTGCCACTGTTTCAATGCAACCCGAAATGACAGATATCCAAAATGGTTTCGATACGAGCGAGATCGATTGGGGCGCAACCGATTCTGAGAATTTAGAGGCTCTTTTTGGCATGGAAGTATCTATGCCAGAAATCTCTCCAGTCCCCGAAACCGATCCTGCTTTAGAAGATATTTTTGGTATGGGAGAGCAACCCGACGCGACTCTATCGCTAGAAGAAATGTTCTCAAGCGAAGCACTAACCTATGAGACAGACCCCCATCTTGAAGAGATGTTTGGAAGTGAGATTCAACCAGTTGAAGCGAATTCCGCCTTTGAAGATATTTTCAATACGATAGTTCCCCTACAAGAATCAGCTATTCCCATTGAAAAATCTCCTGCATCGGATGTATTTCCGCCTGCGGCTAAAATCGAACAATCCAAAGATTTATCAGCAAATATTGAAGCTGCCATTCATTCAGTCGAACAAATCTTCGATCGCCTGCCATCCATTGAAGATGTTCCTACTCCTCCCCCAATTCCCGCAACGCCAACAACTCCCACCCCAAGCGTACAAGATAACAAACATCCAGAACTTCCTGGCGAAAAACAAACCGCAGCCAAAGCAGCATCTAATGCTTCTAATCTGTCGATTCGCGTTGACTTTAACCGCCTAGAGCGAATGAATAACCTAGTTGGCGAGCTATCGATCAACCGAAACGGGCTGTCGCTGCAAAATGAACAAATACAGGGAGGTGTTAAAGAATTAATCAACCGTTTTGCCAAATTCCAAAAAATGACGGGCAAATTGCGGGAATTATCAGACCAGATGCTAGTCAGGCCGATGAATGCCGAACTCGGAAATATGAAATCGGATTCGACTTCTGCTCAAAGTTCTGATTTTAAGATTCAAAGCCTAGCCGAGTTTGACGCGCTGGAAATGGATAGTTACGGGGCGCTCTATTCATTACTACAAGGGTTGCTCGAAGAAATGATTCAGCTAGAGGAATCAGTCGATGATATCGTTTTATTCGCTCGCAACTCCAACCAGACGCTCGAACTACAACGTCAGATGCTTACCAATCTGCGGGATGAGTTAATGTGGGCGCGAATGTTGCCTCTCTCAGAAGTGCTAAACCGATTCCCGCGAACCTTACGCGATCTCTCGGCAACCTATCACAAACCCGTCAAGCTCAAACTAAGCGGAACGGGAGTATTAGTAGACAAAGCTGCGCTAGAAAAACTTTACGATCCCTTGCTGCATCTATTGCGCAATGCCTTCGACCACGGAATCGAACCGCCAGAGATCAGAAAACAACAAGGAAAACCAGAAGAAGGACAGATCGAAATTCGGGCTTTCCACCAAGGCAACCAAACTATTATTGAGATTAAAGATGACGGGCGAGGTTTAAATATAGAGAAAATTGGTCAAAAAGCTGTAAATATCGGCTTGGTTACCCAAGAAGAACTGGCAGTGATGAGTGCAGATCGTATTGCCGAGCTAATTTTCGAGCCAGGATTTTCTACCGCCAATCAAGTGAGCGAACTGTCGGGGCGCGGAGTTGGTTTAGATGTGGTTCGCTCTCAGTTGCGATCGCTCAAAGGGATGGTAGTAGTAACTTTTATCCCAGGAAAGGGAACGACCTTTACTTTGCGTCTTCCTTTAACGCTTACAATTTCTAAGTTATTGGTTTGTTTGTTAAATCAAGAAGGAACTGGACAATCGACGGCGATCGCATTACCTTCTGATAGCATCGAAGAAATTATCATTCCTATTGCTAGTCAACTAAAAAATCGGGCGCTCAACGATTTTTACACTGGCAGAACCAGATTATCCCTATCTATCGTTTAAGCGACTTGCTAACTTATAACTGCTCCTTGCCAGAAATTACTTCTAGCAAAGTATTAACCTCAGTTCCTATCCCTGACGATTGGGCTTTACCCTTGCTCTTGCTGCGTCGCGGACAGCAACTATTTGCCTTAGAAGTCAATCGTCTGTTGAGCGAGCAAGAATTGGTAATTAAGCCGTTCAGCAGCGCGATCGCTTCTCCCAGTTATACTTACGGCTGTACGATTTTGGGAGATGGAACCGTTATTCCAGCTATCAACGGCGCTATCTTGCTCGATCGCTATTTAGAACCCGAAACCATGAAGATGGGATCTAAATTAGCGATCGCAGATAAGCAAACTCCAGCTTCTACCCATGCAACAACTATTTTGGTAGTGGACGATTCAGCGACTCTGCGCCGAACCTTAGCGCTTACCTTACAAAAATCTGGTTATCGCGTCGTCCAAGCTAAAGACGGACGAGAAGCGCTCGATCGGTTGCAGCAAACTACGGGCGTAAAATTGGTCATTTGTGACGTTGAAATGCCTAACATGAATGGCTTTGAGTTTCTCGGTCAGCGCCGCCGCGATCCAGAAATGAGCAAAGTTCCAGTCGCCATGCTCACCTCTCGCAGTAGCGACAAACACCGTCAGTTGGCGATGCACTTAGGCGCTAGCGCGTACTTTACGAAACCTTTTATCGAACAGCAGTTTCTAAGTGCGATCGAAAACATTATTAGCGAAAATTCCGTTCCGGCTTTAAGATGAATAATTACTCAGATACTAATCTATCGAATCTCTCCCAAACGCCAGCCAATCAAGGACAGCGATCGCTCAAATTATTGGTTTTTAGTGTCGGACAACTTAATGTTGCTCTATCCGTTGATATTGTCAAAAAAGTCGTCGATTACACGACTATTTATAGTAGCGGACTCAATCATATGGGGATGGCCCGCATTGACGATCGCGAAATTACTGTAGTAGATTTGCACAAACGTTTATTCAATGTCAGCCAACCCATGCCGTCTCATTCGCGCGGTTATTTAGTCATTGCTAGAAATAGCGTTGGCGAAACGTTTGGGATTTTAGTCAGCAAAGCGCCATCTTTACAAGATATCCCGATTTCTCAAATTCGCACCCTTCCCGAATCCTATCGTCGCTCGGATACGCTAGAAATTGCTAGCCACGTCACAGTAATTTCTCAACAAGAAGGATCGCTGACGGTGTTTATTTTGGATGTAGATCGCATCGTTGTACCTGTTTCTGGCGTAATTGGTGAATTGCCCGATCTTAGCTATCCACTCTAACTTTCGTTGCTTGTCGAGTGATTAACGGTTTGAGTGAGGCAGAAAAGGTAAAAATGTGCTAGCCAACAAGGCAGCTTGAGTGCGATCGCGCAGTTTCAAACAACTTAAAATACTCGTAACGTGATTTTTGACGGTTCTTTCTGAAATATAAAGTTTCTCGGCAATTTCGCGATTATTTGAACCAGAAGCGATGAGTCGCAACACTTCTAATTCTCTGGGCGAAAGTTCTACTAATTGGGGGGGAACTTCTACGGGAACAGAACTTGTAGAAGGAGTTGAAAAGGCTTTTTCAAACAGTCCTGGCCCAAGATGAGTATAACCTTGATAAACGGCGCGAATGGCGATCGCTAGGTTTTCTGACGGCGTATCTTTGAGTAAATATCCCTTTGCTCCAAAACGCATTGCTTGGCTAACATATTCATCATCATCAAATGTCGTCAAAATTAATACGTGCGTTCCTGGAAAGCGCTGACAAATTTGCCGAGTCGCCGCTACGCCATCCATAATAGGCATTCGCACGTCTAGTAAAACGACATCGGGTTTTTGAGGCGTTTCTTGTAACGATTCTAGAATATTTAATGCCTGTTGACCGTTTTCTGCATCGGCGACAACTGCTAAGTCAGGTTTAGACTCTAGTAAGCTTTGTAGTCCCTGACGAATAATGATTTGGTCGTCTACTAGCAAGATGCGAATGGGATTCATCATCAATCTGGAGAGGTTTTGTCAATGTGTTTAATCATCTAAGAATAATTGCGATCGCTTACTTTAAAACGTTGATGGCAATTTTGGGATAGGAATATCCACTGTAATGCGGCAACCTAATGCGATCGCGCTATTAATATAAAATTTACCCCTCAATGCTTCGGTGCGTTCTCGCATACTTTGCAATCCAAACCCTGTCGTGTTTTGTTCGGGATCGAAACCTTTTCCATTATCTTCGATAAATAAATATAAACGTTCCGATACGGTTCGTAATTGTAGCGTTACTTTTGTCGCATCGCTATGTTTGCATATATTGGTTAATGCTTCTTGAATGATGCGATAGATAGTTGTATTAATTTCAGTTGAGAAAGGATGGGTCAAAGAAACATCAAAGTTTGGAGTAATATTAGTTCTACTTTGGACATCTTGAATGAGAGAATTAATAGCATCTTTGAGCGATCGCCCTTCTAATGGATTCGATCGCAGTGTTGCAACAGATTGACGAATTTCTTGGAGTGCCATTGCTGCTAAGTGTTTTGCTTGCGACAAAAAAACTTGGGTTTTAGCTGAATTAGACTGACAGAAAAGCAGTGCATTTTCGAGTTGAATGCTTTGTGCTGTCAGTGCGTGACCTAAAGAATCATGAATTCGCGGGCAATACGGTTCCGTTCCTGTAAAGTTGCTTGATTTTCAATTTTTAGTGCATATTCTCGCAGTTTATCGTGAGCCTGCGTTAATTTTTGGCGACTTTGACGCTCGGATAGCAAAGCATTAACCAGCATCAACACAAATATTATCGTCAATCCAAAAGAAAACGCACTATTAATCGTCAAAACAATTAGCCATGTCTTGAGTTGCACGAGTGTAATTGTTCTAGGTTTCGTCATTTCTATCTGAAGCTGATGCAGATCCTGAAATGAAATCGCCATCGACATCATACACAACAACAAAACGACTCCACCAAGTATCAAACGACCTGTCGATTTAAAGATGATGCAACCGCGAATGAGAATGATTAGGTAAGGTATCCCAAATCGTCCCCAACCTCCTAGCCAATCAGCTATCAAGATTAGTGCGAGTCCGAGAAAAGTGTAAATCCATTTTCCCGCAGTCGTACCCGTAGGCAAACGCAATCCCATCACCCCCAATGTAAAGAAGCAAAGTAAAGTAGTAGGCAGCCAAATGTAAGAGGGTAGCGTCGTAGTATGGGAAGATTCCCCCAGTAAAGCTTCCATATAGTTCAGCCCTTCCCACGGTAATTCGTTAAGAATAGTCATTCCTAGTAAAACCCACTCTACATAAAGTAGTAAGCGAAAGGGATGGGGTTTGAGTAGAAGGAGGTGATTCACGACAGATAGGGGCTATATTATCTTTTCTAGTCTTAAGTTTAGACGAACCTAGTTTTTTCTCTGTAGGGTCTTTTGTTTCTATTTCCTTGGTACTAAAGTCTTATTTTTACTGGTACTTTTATCGCAAAAGTTTTTGGGTATTTCGATCCATGCCTTTAGAGCGATCGAAAAATTACAATTTTAACATCTTAATTATATTGGTGTGGCTTAACAACCAAAAATGCGAGCTATTCCTCTTAAAACTTGCAGTTGTAGGGGCGAGTATTCTACTTGCTCTCCGTCTATAGCCAAAATTCCGCGATCGCATAATGGTTCTAAACGAAAAGAACGAACCTTATAATATTCCACGTAAGGCAAAGCAATATGTTTGCCATTGGCGCTGCGCAGAAAAGCAAATAGTAATTGCCATCTAGAAATTCCCCGCCGTATGACTAATAAATCCATTGTCCCATCCGACAGATGAGCGTAAGGAGCAGCTTTGAGATCGTAAGCTGCCCAAATAACATTCATTGCCCACACAAGAATAAAATCATCAGCAATTGTCTTTGGCACTGTTTCTTGGGCAATTGTGTTCTCGAAAGAAGATGAAGGAGTAGTTGTAGACTCAGAACAGATCGTACATTTCTCAAATGACGTGCATTGAGATTGCGTTTTTAGATTCGAGTTAGTAACCGTTTCTAAAAAAGACGACCTTTATAGGTACGAAGACTCAGAATTCTTAGTATTGCATAAATTGTATTTTTCCATGAGCCTAAATAGCGCAAGCGATCGCTTTCAATATCGACATCGCTAATAAACCCCCAAGACAAAGAAAGAAGGCTATAGTAACGGCAGCGTTGCTGTTGTACGACAGCAAGATCCAGAGGGCGCGTTTTTCCTTTCGCAATTAAAAATGCCGCACCAATAGGATCGTAGGGTTCTCCTGCTAAGTCTAAAATCGTTTTGCACAAACCATTGCCAGTCCCCGCGCCAATAATGCCGATAGGAATCGTAATCGCCGTTTCCCAATCGGGACGCTTCATGATTCCATTAATGACTTCGTAAATCGTTCCATCGCCGCCAATAATGACTAAACCGTCAATCTTATCTAAGACTAGTGTTTGGATGAATTTCTCTGCTTCTCCCGCGCTGCTGGTTTCGGTTACGGTAATTTGAATCTGACTATTTTCCCATAGCGATCGCACTTGTTGAAGTATTTTCCGCGCTTTTTTTTTGCCGCTAGCAGGATTGAGTAAGACGTGTAGGTGACGGGGAAGAAATGGATAGATGCTATCTACAGGCAGTCCTCGTAAGGTATTGTTAATCGCTTTTATCCATTGCGATCGCGTTTCGTTGTCGGGACAGGCAAAACGATACTTTTTAAGCACTCGTCGGCGTTTTTTCCACAAAATTCCGTCTCGTACTAAAGGATAAGCATAGACAACAAAACCAGCAAGAGAAGACTCAGGAAGATAAGATACGCCGACGACATCTTTTAGTTCAAGGATATGTTTTTGGTTGTTTTCTATCCAAATGAGCGTATCGGCGGTTAGAATTCCTTGAGTTTGCAGACTTGGTACGGTAAATCTCCTGTTACGAGCGAGACTAATGATTTCTTGAGAGAAGATAACGGGATCGAGCATTTAGTCTGTAGAAAATCTGACTATTGTTTAAGATACGACTCACAAACACGCGATCGCAATTTTCTGATTCCTTCTCTTCTCATATACAAAAAAATAATTTTGTCAAGATATTGCAATTTTTTTAAAAATAAAGTTACAATTATTTACATAAAGAATTAAGGAAAGTAACAATCATGACAACGCGCGGCTACACCACCGAAGAAGGAAACCGTATTAACAACTTTGCAGTAGAACCAAAAATGTACGTCGATGAAACAGTTAAAAGCGGTTTCACCGAATACTCAGAGCAACTTAACGGACGTTTAGCAATGATTGGTTTCGTCTCGCTGCTAGCACTCGAAGCTTTTACCGGACATGGCATAGTTGGGTGGCTGACAAGTCTTTAGACTTTGTGTTAAAAAGTTTTAAAAAAATTTCAATAATGAATTAAGCCCTAGTTCGAGCGACTAGGGCTTGTTAATTTATAAAAAGAAAATAAAAGCAGCCCAGAAAACCTATAAATTAAATTGATAATCTCAGTTGTAGCCCGCGACGAAAAGGCAACCGGATGTATACTCTAGCGCATTCTCAGGACTGTCCCTACACTGAAGAACAATGGCAAAAAATTAATGCTCTCGGTCAACTAGTAGAAACGCAACTACAACGCTTGGGCGTAGGGTTGACAATGGGAGGAGAACCTACCTTTGTATCCTTGGACGATTATGAATCTCCTCAGTGGAATATTGAAGCATTAGGAGAAGAAAAGCGAAAAATTGCCGTAAAACTGCTCGATCGCCTAGCCGATAAATTTGCGCTAGGAGGAGGATTGTTACATTATGGATTGGGAAAAGCCTATCCTGGAGAACCGGGGCCGAGATGGGCGCTAGGATATTTTTGGCGCAAAGATGGGATTGCTATTTGGCGCGATCGCAACTTGATGGCACAAGAAGGGAAAGATTGCGGTTGCGGTTCTCAAGAAGCAGAAAAGTTTGCGCTAGCGTTAGTGAAACAGTTAGGCATACATTCAGATCGCCTTATCCCAACTTACGAAATTGAAACCGACGCGCCAGTTGGATATGTTTTACCCCTTCTACCCGTTGCCAGAGAAGGAAAAGTCTATTGGAGTAGCTGCAAGTGGATATTCCCAGAGGATCGCCTCTATTTATTAACAGGTAACTCGCCGATGGGATTGCGCTTGCCATTAAACGCGATCGCGGGGTCGGATAATTTAGAAGTAGAGGCAGTTTTGCCCCTAGAAGCAGAACCCACCGCCTTAAATAATACCCCCATTGAATCTCCCGACAATTCTATCCGCGTGGCGATGGGGATAGAAGCAAAACAGGGAATTATTCGCGTTTTCGTTCCTCCCTACACCTCTGCCAGAAGCTTTTTAGACGCGATCGCAGCCATTGAAAATACTGCCCAAGAAACGGGATTTCCAGTCTTAATCGAAGGATATCCACCCTCAGACCATAAGGCAATTGGTAAATTTCAAATTACTCCCGATCCTGGCGTAATCGAAGCTAACATTCATCCCGCCTCAAATTGGGACGAGTTGGTCGAGATTACCAAGATTTTATACGAAGAAGCGCGATCGTGTCGCCTGGGAACCGAAAAATATTTGCGCGACGGTCGTCGCATCAGTACGGGTGGCGGCGCTCATATTACCATTGGCGGCGAAACGACTCATGAGAGTCCTTTACTGCGCCGTCCCGATTTACTGCGGAGTTTGATTAGTTATTTCCAAAATCATCCGAGTCTGACTTATTTATTTTCGGATCGATTTGTCGGGCCGACCAGTCAATCTCCTCGCGTTGACGAGGCGCGACACGAGAGTTTGTACGAACTAGAAATAGCCTTTCAATCGTTGCAACCCGGTCGAGAAGTACCGTCAGAAGTTGTGGATCGCTTGTTGCGTCATTTACTCGTAGATGTGACGGGTAATACCCATCGAACCGCTTTTTGTATCGATAAACTATTTCCCGTCGAAAATCCTCGCACGCAATTGGGGTTATTGGAATTACGCGCGATCGCCATGCCTCCTAATTTAGAGATGCGCTTGCTGCAAATGCTTCTGATTCGTGCCTTAGTTGCTTGGTTTTGGGAGTCTCCCTACACCAAACCCCTTATCCGTTGGGGAACAACCCTACACGATCGCTTTATGTTACCCCATTTCATCGGGGAAGATTTGAAAGCTGTTCTCGCCAATTTACAAAAAGCGGGATATAAGTTTAAATTTGATTGGTTTAAGCCATTTATTGAGTTTCGTTTTCCCAGTTACGGAACAATTGCTACTGAAGGCATAGAGTTAGAATTGCGCCACGCAATAGAACCTTGGCACGTTTTAGGAGAAGAGATAGCTAGCGGTGGAACGGCGCGTTATGTGGACGATTCCCTCGAACGAATCCAAGTAAGGTTATGCGGCGCGATCGCCAATTCTCCCAACCAGAATAGTTTTTCATCTCGCTACATCGTCACTTGCAACGGTCATGCAGTTCCCTTAAATTCTACCGGAGTCGCAGGGGAATATGTTGGCGGGGTTCGCTTTCGAGCAAGACAATATTCCTCGATGTTACATCCCGCGATCGCTCCCCACGACCCTTTGACCTTTGAAATTATCGATACATGGGAAGCGCGATCGCTAGGCGGTTGTCTTTACCTCGTCAATCCTCCCGATGGTAAGTTTTACGCCAACGTACCGATAAACTCCTCAGAAGCAGAGGCGCGAACCAGCGAACGTTTTATAAGACTAGAGCAAAATCCTAATAACGTTAACGTCCCGCCTCTGCAATTGAATCCAGAATATCCTTTGACATTAGATTTGCGACGGATAGATAAAGAACCAAAAGCAACTTAGCGATGTCGTTTTCCAAAAACCGTTGCGTCCAACAATCGCGACTGTTTGTCCCAGCTTGACTTTTATTTAATTATCTATTTCTGCGATCGCTGCCCCGTGAGGCCCGCCAGCCCAAGGCGGACGACCAGGGCCTTTACGAATCTGGGTAACTTCGCCGTTTTCGCGAGTAATGCGATAAGCATCGAAATCGTAGTCGTCATATTCCCCCACTACCGTAACCTGCTCTCCTTGCGATAGGTTGAGTTGATGATACCAGCGCGGCCCGGCATCAACAATGATTTGTCCAGTCCCATCGTCGAGAATGAATTCGTTGCCTACGACGCTGCGGATAACGCCAGAGATGGTGATGCCGGGATTGCGTTGTAATTCCCGAATGGCAACTTGAGCCTGAGCGTCTAAGCTTGTAACAGCTATTAAGGTCGAACTTAAAGCAAACAAGAGAGATGATTGCATAGCTTCTGTAAAAAAAAGTTTTGCCAATATTACGGGGGAATAATGACAAAAAATGACATTGGCGTTAATCTTCAGATAGTAACGGCAAGACGATCGCAAAGGTAGAACCCTTATCCAACTCACTCTTAACCGTAATCTGTCCGTGGTGAACGCGAACGATTTGCTCTGCGATCGCCAATCCCAAGCCAAACCCACCTTTGGCTTTATTACGATTGCTCCTAACTCGATAAAACTGCTCGAAAATATGCGGCAAATCCTTATCAGCAATGCCGATACCCGTATCTTCAACTTCAATTAAAGCGTGATAAGAACGGTTCGACAGCCGAAAGGTCAGGCTGCCGCCAGAAGGCGTGTAACGACAGGCATTGCCAAGCAAGTTCCCTACGGCTTGGGGCAATAAGTTAGGATCGGCTCGCACCATGACTCGATGAGCGGGAAAATCGATCTTAAAGTGTAGCGATCGCTCTGATGCCTCAATTGACCATTCCTTCGCAAGCGGCTTTAATAGCTGAACCAGGTCGATTGCTTGCAGCGATTCGTCAATTAATTTCCCGTCATTACGCGCCAGAAACAACAATTGACTAACCAGCATACTCATCGATTTGGTCAGCATTACGATTTTCTCTAACCGTTGTCGAGGAACGGTATCATCTTCTGAGGGAGCCATCAATCCAACCTGAGCATGATTGAGAATGCTTGCCAGTGGATTGCGTAGCTCATGAGAAGCATTGGCAGTAAAACGCTGGAGTCGATCGCAAGCTTGTTTTAATTTTTGATTGGTTTGCTCTAAATCTATCTGCTGCTCTCGGATTTCTTGTTGCAGTTGTCGAAAGAGTTGGATTGCCAACATACCGCTTCCGATGCCAATCGCGGCAGAGAAATACAAAACTCCCCAGGTTACTTGTCGATAAAATGCCTGATGTTGTTGGCGTTCGCTCAACAAGCGTTCTTCTTCTTGGGCAAACAGATCGATCTCGGCGCGAGTTGCACTCATCACTTCTTTGCCCTCCTCTAACCAGTCGTAGAGTTGGGCTGTCGGAACCATGACCTCGCGAACGCCATTAAGCTTTTTGAGTTCGCCTTGTAGCGTGCGTTTTTGGTGCAGGACAAACAGAGTTTCATTTACCAGTAAGCGAATGGTTCGCAGGCGTTCTGTTTGCTGAGGATTGTCATCGACTAAATCTTTTAAATCCGCTAGCGCATTGGGAATCTCCTGAAGCGCTTGGTTATATGGAGTCAGAAATTTTTCCTGTTTCGTCAATCCATATCCGCGCACCCCAGTTTCGGCATCAATTAAGGCTGCGAGCAGGTGTTTAGATTCCAGTCTTACCTGTTGCGTATGTTGCACCCAGGCTTCATCCTCTCCCAAACTGGCTTTGAGCCAAAACAACGCTCCTAAAGAGGTCAACAGACAAGCTACGGGAATGAAAATAATGATGGTTCCCCGTTGGGATACGGGGAAGGTTTTGAGGGCGCGGTAAATCGGACGGGCGATCGCTTTCATGGGCTAGTTTTAGACGCATGAGGTGGGACGATTCGATAACCCGTTCCGTAGACGCTTTCAATCCAACTATCCGCATCGAGCTTTTGCAGGCGTTGCCGCAGACGTTTGACTAGTGCGCTGACTGCGTTACTTTCCGGTTCTTTCCCCCATTCCCAAAGCGATTGTTCGATCTGGTCGCGCGTTAAAACTTGCTGGGGATGGCGCAGCAGATATTCCAACAATTGAAACTCTCGACTCGACAGTTGTACGGTCTGCTGTTGTCGCTGCACGGTTAGCGTCGTCAGATTCAGCCGAAGGTCAGCCAGTGCAAGTATATCTCCTCTCCACAAAGGCGATCGCCGCCCCAATGCTCGTACCCGTGCTAATAATTCTGGTAAATCGACGGGTTTGACTAAATAATCGTCGGCTCCCGCATCTAACCCCATGACTTTATCTGCGGTTGTATCTTTCGCAGTCAACATCAGCACGGGAGCAGCTTTGCCAGCTTGCCGATACTGCTGACACAGATCGGTTCCATCGATATCGGGCAGCATCCAATCGACGATCGCCAAGTCATATTCTTTCTCTCCTATCAACCATTGCGCCGTTAAGCCATCCTCAGCACAATCGACGATGTGTCCGACTTGGGATAGGGCTGCATACAACGGTTCGATCTGCTCTGGTTCGTCCTCGATTAGTAGAATCCTCATGGTAGATGCGATCGTGAATACCAAGCAAACAAGTAGGGACGAAAGATGAAACGTCCCTACTATTATCTCGTATTTAAATATCTAAAGCAGCTTCGCTCGATTCGTTCAATCGCCCGCCCGAACCGCCTGCCCAAGGCGGCGGCCCGCCGAAAGAATCGTCGGAACCTCCTCGACCGCCTGCCCATGGTGCGGCCCGCCAACTCCACCGCGATCGCCATCGCCAGGAATCTCTGCCCAAGGCGGCGGCCCACCCTCGCCACCACCAGGATTATCTGGAAATAAGGGTGGTGTTTCTGGTTGACGAGGCTGACCTACTACCACGCTGCCATCAGCGCGGGTAATCCGTTGGGCATCAAAGTCTTCATCGTCGAGATCGCCGACAACGGTAAGCCGTTCGCCAATAGCAATATCAAGCTGTCCGCCGGGGCCTCGCACGCCATCGACTAATACCTGTCCGGTGTTGTCGCGCAGGACGAATTCATCTTCATCGACACTCACCACAGTGCCAGAAATCGTTTGAATTATGTCATCGCCTGGAACTATGTCGGCTATGGGAGTAATGCCGTCACTGCCAGAATTATCTGGAGATGGTGAAGGTGTTTCTGGTTGATTGGGCTGACCGATTACAACACTGCCATCAGCACGGATAACACTAGTAGCATCAAAATCTTCATCGTCAAGATCTCCTACTACCGTAACCCGTTCGCCGATTCTTAAATCTAAGGTTCTACCTTCAGAAGGGCCTCGAATAGCATCAACTAAGATTTCTCCCGTATCATCGCGCAAGACGAATTCATCTTCTCGAACGCTTTCTACAGTTCCAGAAATGGTCTGAATAATACCATCTCCTGGAACCAGGTCGGCAATAGAAGTAACCACGAGCGATTAATCTCCAACTAAGAACTACATAAAACAAAAAAGCTTCAACCAATCAAAGGTTTTGCTATCTTGCTTGGCTAGGGAACGAGGAGAAGATTATCAGCACATGATGACAGAAAAATGACAAAATACGAATTTTTGGCTCTATCGCTTTAGCATTAGATAAAACCTTTTTGTATCTTTATTTTCCATTAATTTTTTACGATCGCGCCAAAATCCGCCAAAATCCGAGCGTGATTGCGCAACAGTCCCAACAAATTCAAGCGATTTTTTGAATGTTGGGGTTTTCGTCCATCACTAAAACGCTTTCTGGGCCGTCGAAAAAAGTATTGACTTTTGGCGCAATTTTTGATATTGAATCGACCAACAATTGATAGTTGCGATCGCTTTGTGCGGCTTGCGTTTGCGGGACTAATTGCACCAGGGAATCATAAAAAGCTTGCTCGGATTTCTTCTCAAACAGTTCGGGACGCACGACAACGGTAGGATCGAGTTGTTGCTTATCCAAATCGCCTTTAACGGCTAAACGAGTAGAACGGTTAACGGTTTCGTAAATCGCTGCCAACATCCCATTATTGCGGATATTTTGTAGGAATAAAGCGCGATCGCGAACGTCTAACAAATCTTGCAATGCTCTTGTAGTATATTCTGGGTCGTTTTCTCCCAATACGGCGTTTACCAAGTCGTAATCGATCTTCAAATCGTCTTCTAGTAAAGTATGAATGCGTTGAATAAAGAATGCTTGCAAAGCTTCGAGAGGAGAGGTTTTATCGGGATGTGCCACCACAAAATCAGTCGCCCCTTGTTCGAGCAATTGCGCTAAATCGATCGGCAATTGAGCGTACCAAGTAATATTAATTATCGCATTGGCAGCACGGCGTAAGGCGAAGGGATCGGACGAACCCGTGGGCAACATTCCCAAGCCAAAAATACTTACTAATGTATCGAGGCGATCGCTAATGCCAACGACTTGCCCCGTAAGGGATTCGGGCATCATATCCTCGGCGGTGCGCGGTAAATAATGATCGAAAATTCCTTGGGCGACGTTTTCGGATTCTCCACTGGCGATCGCGTATTTCTGTCCCATTACGCCTTGTAGTTCGGGAAATTCATAGACCATTTGCGTGACTAAATCAGCTTTACACAGCGTCGCCGTACTTTCTATCTCATTTCTTTGTTGTTCGTCGAGATCTAATTGTTCTGCGATCAGTTGGGAAATTTCGATAATGCGATCTACTTTATCGTGCATCGTGCCCAACTCCTCTTGAAAGGTAACGTTGGCAAGTTCGGGAAGATAGCTATCGAGTGGTTCGTCGCAATCGGCTTGGTAGAAAAACTGTGCGTCGGCTAATCTCGCCCGAATCACTCGTCCATTTCCTGCCGAGATAATTTCGGATTTTGAGGGATCGCCGTTGGAAATCGTAATAAAATTGGGTAATAAAGGACTATTAGATTGTTTTGCTGCTTTAACGGGAAAATAACGCTGGTGAGTCACCATCACAGTAGATATTACTTCATCAGGAAGGCTGAGGAATTCTGCGTCAAAATTCCCCACAACGGCAGTAGGATATTCTACTAAATTAACTACTTCATCTAATAAATCGGTCGGCATCTGGGCGATCCCATCTATTTCTTGGGCTGCGGTTTTGACTTGTTGCTCGATTTTTGTGCGGCGAACGCTGGGATCGGCTTCTACATATACAGATCGCAAGCATTCTACATAATTTGAGGCTTGAGGAATCGAGATGGATTCGGGATGTAGAATGCGATGTCCCCAGGAGATGCGATCGCTTTTAATCGTAGAAGAACCGTTAACCAATTCCAGAGGTAAAATCTCGCTATCTAGCAAAGCCACCAACCAACGAATCGGGCGCGAAAAACGCAAATCGCCATCGCCCCAGCGCATGAACCGCCTACCTTCTAATTTGGTAATCCATTGAGGCACGAGAGTTTTTAAGATTTCAGCCGTGGTTTGTCCGAGGGTTGTTTTCTCGACAAATACGAAGTCTCCTTTCTCGGTTTCTCGAACGAAGAGGTCTGTAACGGCGACTCCTTGCTTGTTAGCAAAGCCTTCGGCTGCTTTAGTGGGTTTTCCGTCTTTAAAAGCAGCGCTGGCGGGAGGGCCTTTAACTTCTTCGGTGCGATCGCTTTGTTTGACGGGAAGTCCCTCGATGAGGATGGCTAAGCGGCGAGGCGTTCCGTAGAAGGCGATCGCGCTTGGAGTCAAAAATTGTTCTTCTAAGGTTGTCGGGATGCCTTCTTTCCATTGAGCGATCGCGCGATCGACAAACTCTGCGGGTAATTCTTCAACTCCAATCTCCAATAGAAAATTCGGCATAAAAAATTATTTAGAAATTAAATACACGAGCTAGTTTCAATAGTTTATCTCGCTCTCGAATGCTCTTTTAAGATTACTATCTTTTATCGATAAATCTCGATCTTTTGACGGATAAAAGCTTGGAGAGCAAGACTTTTGTGGGATAAGACGAGTAAAATAGAGATAATACTTCTTAATGTAGATCGGTTCGGAACGTTATAAAGATGTATATTTTTTACTTAACTTCCGCA
>JAAUUT010000204.1 GCA_012031035.1 Candidatus Altimarinota bacterium
TAGACGAGACAGGGGATAGAAAAAAAGGAAAAAAAACCGATTATGTAGCCAGACAATATTTGGGAAATATCGGCAAAATAGACAACGGAATAGTTTCGGTTAATGCCTATGGAGTCTATGAGCATTTTAACATTTCCTCTAATGTTTAAAATTTTTAAACCTAAAGGAACCCTAAAACCTAACGATGGACTTAATGAGCGATCGCAACTAGAAACTGACCCAAATCTAACGGATGCGCTAAAACAAATAACTCAATCCTTGACAGCATGGAAAAGCTCTAACGATCTAACTTCTAAAAATATCGAGCATCTTCTTATTGCCATTAACGATCGCGCTCAATTTCTTCAAGCTTACTCACTAACAGACAAAGCTATTGAAAAGGTAGAGGACAGACAGACAACTGAGCAAAAACTCTTTCCTTCTGCCTTTTCAGATCGATTAGCTTCGGCTATTACCCATACTGTTGAGTCACTTGAAGTTGAATCTCTAACCGATGCAATTGAGCAGTTTAGCAACTACCTCAAAGATTATAAGGGAGCGACAGAAAATTTAAATCACCTTGCGGCGACTATTAACCAGTTCGAGCAATCGATTATTCCTAATGCCTCTAAGCAAACGATTAAAGATGCTCTCCACGCAGTCGCCGATTATCTTGAACAGTCAACCCTCGAAAACGAACCAAATTTTGCGAATTCTCTGGAAAAGTTAACCCAGACTATTATCGATTGGAAAAATCTTAACACCATTGCTGAAAAAGAAAAACTTCAAGAATCCATTACTCATTACGCTCAACAACTTGAGCCGTCACCTATCGTTCCCCCTGCATCAGGTTCTATGTCAGGTTCTATGTTTGACCCAACCGACAATCCTACCGTTACGGCTAATAATGAAACTAGACAAATAGAAACAAACCCCTCTGATGAGCAAGTAATTATTAGCCAGAGATTAGAACTTCTCTCTCAACAGATCGAAACTTTACAACCTAAGAATAGCAAGCAAGCTAGAGAGAGAGACTTTCTGGAAAGGAAAATAGCTAATTTACAAGCGTACTCTCAACTATCTCCTGGTCAACAGGTATCCAAAGATGAGCAAACGGGAATAATTACTGAGTTAAAAATCACCAAGGGAGGAATGCCCGAAGCTTGGGTAAAATGGGAGAATTATCCAGTTCCCGTTCCCGAACAACCAGAAAGACTTCAAGCGGTTACTCCCCAACAATCATCTTTATTAGAACAAAACGATGACTCATTCTACCCCCAACAGCGCGAATCAACTGATGGCGAAGATATTGGAAGACGCACTGTATCGCGCCTTAATGCCAGTAGTCGAGAGATTAGACGCGATCGAAGACAGATTAATCGAGGAGAAACTAGATCCTCAACCCAATCCACAGATCGAACGAATGAAAAAACAGTTGAACGACCAGCAACAGGACTTCAACAATTTAGTAGCAACGCTAGTCACTTTAAGCGAGGGTTTGAATCTTCTGATGAAGAAATTAGATACTCAACAAGCCCTACTCGACAAACGGATGGAAAGGCAAGACCGAGAGTTAATCTTAATGTCGGAAGAAATAGCTTCAACCGCCGAGATGTTGAAAGAACTAGGGAAAGATTTAGACAAGATTACCAGCAGCGGAGAGAGTTAACCCAACGCATTAGAAGTCTTCCCTTAGAAGAAGTTGCCGAACGTCTGGGCATGGAACGCGATCGCTATGACAAACATAAGTGGAGAAGCGATGGTTGCATCATCAGTATCAACGATGGCAAGTTCTACGATCATCTAGCCCAAAAAGGCGGCGGCGGTGCAATCGATCTGGTAATGCACGTTCGAGAAATTAACTTTAAAGAGGCTGTTGAATGGTTAAACAATGGAACGATCGATCTTCCTCCCGCTCATCAACACTCTCCACCTCGCACCGAGCCGATTGAACGTCCGCCTTTTCAAGCCCCGATTCTTGACGAGACTAAATGGGCAGCCGTTAAAGATTATCTCGTTGAAAAACGGGGACTTTCCGAATCGTTAGTCGAGCAACTACATCAACAGGGAGATTTGTATGCTGACTCCAAGCAGAATGCGGTATTTCTGCGAAAAAATTTATCAGGAGAAATAACCGGGGCATCTTTGAGAGGAACCTATAAAAATAGTCAATTTAAGGGACTGGCAACAGGAACTCGTCGAGAGGGAGGATGGTTTAGAGTAACCAAAGGTGAGGGTCAACCTGAGCGAATTGTTTTGACCGAATCTCCTATTGATACCCTGTCTGCCGCCGCCATTGCTCAAAAGCCTGAAACGACCTTGTTTATTTCTACGGATGGAGCGGGTTGTATTCCTTCTGGATGGCTACAACAACAACTCTCCCAAGGCAAACAGGTTCTCGTGGCTTATGATGCTGATGAAGCAGGCGAACGAATGGCACAACAAGTTATAGAACAATTACCTGGCGCTCAAAGAATTAAGCCGACCGTCGGGAAAGATTGGAACGAACAACTTGTCCATACCAAGGGGGTGATAGAAAAGCAAAAACAGAGCTATAGGCATGAATATCTACAACTACAAAATCAAGTGAGGTCTAATTCCTCTTTTGAAACTGCTTCAACCGAGAAGACAGATATTGCTATAGCCATGTTAATTCTTAAACAAGACAAGCAAGCTAATCTTAATCGCGTTGGACAAGTTTTGTCTCAAAGTGATAGGGTTCGAGATTGGAAGCGATCGCTGTCTGAAGGAGAGTATAAGACTAAAGCTAAAGATTATATTACTAAAACTTACGAGCAAGCTTCCCAATTAAGACAAGAAATTATTTCCAAGAAGCCGAAGAAATGCGATCTTGAATTATCTTAATGTCGTTGGGAGATGTCACGAAAGGCTTTTTGTAGCCAATCCTAGTTAGCTTTCTCTATCGCTTGGGCTTTTATCAAGTCATTAATCTCTACATTGTCTCTACGTTCGGTTTCGTAGTTGCTTGCGAACTTTTTAATTACAATCGCGAAACAAAACAAGAATTTTCGCATCATAGAATAATGTTATTCTATGCTTTTAAATAGCTGTCGATGACAACTATAGTATCTTATGCAACAACTTCGTCTAGCAATTCTTTCAAATGCAGGAGGAAGTGGAAAACCACTCTGGCAACCCATCTGGCTTATTTACTCTCTCAAGCCAACAACTCAGTCGTTGCCATTGACCTCGATCCTCAAGGTTCGGTAAATTTATTTTGCGGATTAGATCGCCCTCACACAGATCGAACTATATCCTTTGTTCTATCAGATGAGAAATTTTCAGGAAAATGGCCTCTTGTTCCACTTTGGAAAAATGAAGTTAAAAATGCGTATGCTTGTCAGGGAGAAATTGGACTGGTTAAAACTTTAAGCGAACTCGTCCTTCACGAGCGAGGTGCGTATCTTTTAAGAGATCGCTTAAGCGATTATCCTTTAGAACAAGACGTAATTATATTTGACTGTCCAGCAACATTAGGGCCACTTCCTACAATTGCTATAACAGCAGCTACTCATATAATCATTCCCATTCAAGTCGAGCCTAAATCTACAGGAGGCGCGTCACGATTGTTTGAATGGCTTTATGAGCGATTTACTACGTTGCGTCTCAAACCCCAACCCAAAATTTTAGGAGTCGTCCCCAACCAATACGATCGCAATATAGCGATTCACCGAAACATTTTAGAACAACTTCCTCCGATGTTAGACCAAATTGGAATTCGCTGTTTTGAGCCTATTCGTTTCTCATCAGAATTTAAAAATGCCAGTGCAATGGGATTGCCATTGCACCTTTACAGAAGCAAGCACCCTGCCTGTGAAGATTTCACCCCTATATTACAAGTGTTAAAAGCTGAGTTGAAGCAGGAGTCAAATCAATGGGTCGCCGGATAGGAGATAATTTAGTTTCGTCTCAGTTTGCACAAATCGGTGTTCACCAAGAACTAAACCAAGCCAACCAGAAAATAGAGGAACTGACTACCGAAATCGAACGACTAAAAGCTTCTGGGAATAAAAGTGCAGAGGAAAAAAAAGTTGTCGAGCTTCACTCGTCACTCCAATCTCAAGGAATACAAAAAATCGCCCTTTCTCAAATCAAACCCAATCCAGAACAGCCACGGCAAACTTTTAGCTCCGAAAGTCTTCTTTTATTAGCCCGTTCTCTTGAAAGTGACGGACAACAACAACCAATATTATTGTTTGCTCATCGAGACAAAGAATATTTTTTATTTGATGGTGAAAGACGATGGAGAGCGGCACAACTACTTAGATGGAAGATAATTGATGCTGTTATTATTCCCCAACGAGATTCTGCTTCATTAGAAAAACCAGAAACTCTTCGTCGGCAAGCCTTATTAGTTAATCATCATCGAGAAAATCTTAATCCTCTAGATCTAGCAGAAGCATTGGTTAAAGAAATTGCCACCAGAGAAGGAATTAGCGAACTAGAGATTCCTAAATTGCTTAACGCACTCATGGCCCGATTGACTCGTAGAAATTTAGTAGATGAGTTAACAACTTTAGTTTCGATGACTAAAGAAAAGCAGGAAGAGAAATTGCAAAAGTTGGCTTCTGAAGGTGTAATTAAAGAACAAGAAAATCAAATAGTTCGCTGTCTTCTCTCTTTTCAGCTAAATCCAGCATCAATAAAAGCAAATGTTTTTCCATCCTTAAAATTTTCTGACGATCTCAAGGCGGCAATCCGCAATGATGGTTTAGGTGGACATCATGCTAAAGTCATCCAACAACTTAATGCCGAAAGTTTAGACAAAAGTGAGAAAGAAGCACTTATTATTCGCCAGCAATTAACAAAAGAGGTTATTGAAGGAAAATTATCGGTAGCTGCTACTCGCACTCGCGTTGCTTCTGAGTTAGCCAAACATACTCAGCAAGAGAAACCATTAATGAGTACGGTTACTCAAAAAGCGATCGCTGTTATTACTGGAGTTAAGCTAAATGAAATGGAAAAGACGGAATTAGAAGCTTTTGAGAAAGCATTGAAAGAGAAACTGAAGGAAATCCGAGCTAATTTCAAGAAGTAACTAATTTTCTGGGAAAGGCTCAAAATATTGACGATCGCCTACATATTTCCAACCGTTGCAGCAAAAAGTGTTAACCTGAACTGCTTCTGGATCGATCCGATCTGGTAAAAAAGCAAATTCCAGACACGGCAGTCCGTGATTAAGTTGTTTGCTAACTCGGAAAAAAGGGTAGTTAGGAGGAAGATATTTGGGAATATATTCTTCAAACACTTTACTGAACCGCCCATTCTCTTCAAGATAAGCAAAATAAAGGCAGGCGATTTCACCACAAAAAGGCGATCTTTGTGCTAGTAGTTCTGCGCTGCATCCACGTTGAGGACAACCATCGAGTCTTAAAAGGCTGGGTTCGATGAGATAAAGAGGAGTTTTTTGTCCTTTTTGCAAGATAGCGATCGCAGCAAATCTGCGCGGGTCGCCAGACCAATCTGAGGGAACGTCATTTTGGGCAATTTTTTCCATTAGAGCCGCAGGAACTACTTTCACTGCATAATTCCAGTCGTCTCGTAATTCATAACTCAACTCATCGCTACCCAAAGTCGCAGTAACCGACTGACAAGCCATTAAACTAAACAGGCAAATGATTGCCATTGAAAGCTTAATAAAAGTTTTCCACCAATTTTGTTCGAGCATCATCGAGATCGTCAAAAATTACTGAAGCTGCCGTTCGAGAGGAACCCCCTCAGCGCCAACAATAAATACATTTTTTGAATTAGGAATTTTCACTCCTTCGCGTTGTAGCGCCCAGGCATCATCTGTCGTGATGTATGTTTCCAAACTCGAATCGGCTGCTTGATCTTCGTAGTATCGTTGCAGGGCTTCTCGTCCCCCCAGCAATTTCATGAATTCGCGAACGCGCCCAATCGCCAAGTTTCGAGCTATAGTTTTGTCTACATAATTGCTCAAAGGGTAAAACCCTGATTCGCCTTGGGGAATGAGAATAAGGCATCCATTGGAATCGAGACGAATAATTGTCTCGAAATATTGGTCTTTAGATCGAGCGACTCCTACTAAATAGTAAAATCGTTCTCCTTGTTTGGCTTGCGCCCATAATTTGCCCCCTGCCTTGGCATCGACCAAACACGAATGGATCGAAGGAGGCGTATGAGATAAAAATTCTTTACGAGGGGATAAAAAATTAGGATCTGAGGCGATCGCTTTTATCCCCCATAAAATGAACGCGATCGCTGTAGCGCCTAAGAAAATTTTTTTTAAATTTGTCACGGCAAATCCTCATCCTTAATTTCAACATCTAATTTATTATTTAATTTTTCAAACCGCTTGCGATGGCGTTAGGGTTGAATAAACTTCAAATGCCAAGATACGCTCGTGGGTCTTGGTAATTCCCTTTGCAGTCGTGAACTCTAACCCTCTTTTGTCACTCTCCGAAATCAATTCATAATAAATAAGTTAGTTTACCCAGAAGAATAAAAGGGTTGAAATTGATTCATGCTCTCAATAAGCTGATGAAATCCCAGCAATAAACGACGTG
>JAAUUT010000080.1 GCA_012031035.1 Candidatus Altimarinota bacterium
CCGAATTAACGCCCAAGGACATCATTACCTCTGTTCAATAAGTGAAAGCTTGTTGGATAAGTTTGGTGGTTGAGTTGGGAACCCCGCGCTATATTGCGATAGCAATTAGCGTCGGGAGGATGTCAGATAAGGTTATAAAACTATCGGGAGTTCGAGCATCTATGGCAGGTTTTTTTGGGTTATTTAGAAGTAAGTCTAAGTATATCGATGAAGTAACCGAACAAGATCGCGATCGCTCTAATGATGAGGGCGAAGCTTACTTTCTCGATAAAGATGAAGCAAAATCCCTTGGTAACAAAATTAACGATAAGAGCGTGTCTCCTACTGCCTCTAATTCCAGTGACAATAAGCTAGCTACTCAAGCCAATCCCTCTCAAACTAAGCGTCCTTCTACCGATAGTAGTATGGATATGTTTCGTAAGATGGCTCGCGACATCAAGAAGAAATAAGGTCTACTAGAACTGGATTTTTGAGAGGCAAAGGTAGCGATCGCTCGGATTTACCAGCTATTTAGCCGAATTAGACTTAGAGCAACTGTACCAAGCACGCTCCTGGTTAGAAAAATTCAGAATCTTTAGATTTCTGTAGATTTTGTACATAATTTTTTATAATTTTTAACATAAGATTATAAAAAATCAGGAGTGCAACTATCTATGGCAGGATTTTTTGGATTATTTGGAAATAAGTCTAAGTATCTTGATGAAGTAACCGAACAAGATAGAAATCAACCCAATCAAAAGGGTGAAGCTTACTTTCTCGATGCAGATGAAGCGAAATCCTTTGGGAATATCGAGTTCATGCGCAAGCCTAATAAGATTAGAAGAACGTTTCCCAAAATAGGAGAATCGATTAAAGAGATCTCCTCAATTAAGAAAAACTCGTCTAATGGTAACGGAATTGCGCCTACTACGACTTCCTCGAATGGAACTAAACCAGCGACTCCAGCGAACCCGTCTCAAAACGAGCGTCGTTCTAGTGACGATAGTATGGATATGTTCCGTCAAATGGCTCGCGATATCAAGAAGCCATAAGGCTTGCTAAAACTTTAGTAGGGTGGATTTCAAGACAACCAATGTCAATTGAGATCCCCCTCTAATCCCCCTTGTAAAAGGAGAACTTTGAGAAGTCCCACACAAGACTACAAACGTTTATTTTTTCCACCTAAAACCGCGATCGCAACCCCAACTAATAATATTACGCCACCCAAAAGAACTAACGTTGCTGGAACTTCTTTAAATAAAACAAATCCCAAAAAACTCGAACAGATTGGCTCAAATAAAAGCACTAAAGTTACAAAAGTCGGAGAAATCCAGCGTACTGCCCAATTAAAGCTGGTATGACCGATTAATTGAGACAAAATCGCCATCAAAAAGACATAAACATACACTAAATTAGGATAACCAATATATCCAGTGCCAAATAACCAAGGCAAGGGCAACAGTAAAATAGCAGCAACACTGTAGGCAACCGTAATATAACTGCTAATATTGAAACCGCTTTGCTGTGCCTCTCGACCTAAAATTAAATAAAGACTTGCCATCCAAGCACCAACTAAAGCAAGCGAATCTCCTAACAACGGATTGCTACTATTCCCTGCGATATTTTTATCTGCCACTGCAATAAAAATTCCTCCTACCAACGCCACTGCTATTCCCAATACAGTTAGTTTAGTAGGCTTATCTTTAAACCATACCCAAGAAAGCAGCGATACCCAGATAGGGTTAGTGGTTACTATTGTCGTCGAAGCAGCAATAGACGTATAAGAAAGAGAAGAAATCCAGGTAGCAAAATGCGCCGCCAAACACAACCCCGCACCAGCAGCATAAAAATATGCACTCTTTGAGACTTGAGTTTGTAGCAATTGTTTCCAGGCAGGCAGAAGCGCCAATGCTGCTATTATTAAACGCGAAGCAGCTAGAAAAAGACTAAATTCAACGCCTCGTACTCCTGCCACTTCTGTACTCAAGCGAATAAAAATTGCAGCCGTAGAAACGGCTAAAACGCCAATCCCTAAAATTAATCCAACTTGCCATTGTTGTGGTTTGTTAGCAATTTTCATAGTTTAGCTCAGTTGACTTTCGCTAACTCCTATAATGGCGAGCGCATCTCCTACACGTACAACTTTACCTGCTTCCGATGCAGGGACGTTAGTATTGACACTTAATCGATAAAAATGGTTGAAACGTGCTGGTACTGTCCATTTAGGAAGCGTTTCTCGTCGTTTTTTGATAAATATCTTTTGAAAATTTATGGTTGCTTCTCCTGTTTTAGCGTCTCGCGTTGGAACCACGCAACGCTGACAGGGGTTAATTCCCTCAAATAATACATCTCCTACTGTAAAGCGAACGCACTGTCCGGCTTCAGTAAATAAACAATCTTCCCAAAACGCCGGAACGCCATCAATTTCTAAATTAGCTCGCAATCGCGATCGCATTTCCTCTACACTTATCCCAGGATACCAACTAGTCACCTCTTCAATCGTTGCCGTACTAATAATCGTTGCTCCTTTGGCATTCAGGTCATCGGGAAAGCCAGTTATGGTATTTTGCTTTAATTGCACGACAAATCCAAAATAATAGCTAAGCCAGGCTTCTAATTCAGTTTTCTCGTTATCTAGGTTAAACGTAGCTTTTTGCTCGGTTCCTTGAACTTTCAAAGATATAGATTGTAATTCATCATTAAATTGAACTCTTAATAAATGAACTTTTGCATTGCGTTTGCCATTAACAAAATTACCTTTTTCATCGATTAAAGCAAATTCGCGATCTGTTTTTAAAGCACCGCTTTCTAGTATCGTTGCTTGAGTCATAAATATCCCATCCAGGGACTTAATTGGGTAAATAGAGATCCTTGCTAAATGAGGTGATGCAATCATAATTTTTGTTTCAGTGAATTCAATAAAGAAAATGAGAAAATAGAAAAAGTGCTGAAATCTTGCACCATTCTTAATGAGCTATACTGCCATTTTCTAACTATGACAGAGTGACGTTAGACTGGTGTGCCTGTTGAAGCTTGTAGGCTCATTTTCGATAGAGTTTTAGTATGAGGTATCTACCTGCACGAATTAACATAAAAAACACCTAGCGTTTTAGGAATAAACTCCATGCTACGCAAACCCCAAAAACTTTGGAACCCTGCAAACTGGGCAAGCTGGAAACCCTTTGGAATCGGCGAACAATACCCTAACAACTATTGGGAAGTTATTCGCGCCGCCTTAGTCAATTTCGACGAACTCCCCTACACCTGGGAAATCCTCAACAAAGGCGTTTGCGATGGCTGTTCCCTCGGCACAACTGGAATGAAAGACTGGACGCTAGACGGATTGCACCTATGCAACGTCAGATTGCGTTTGTTGCGCCTCAACACCATGCCAGCCTTCGACCATCAAATCCTCGAAAATTGTCCGCAATTACGGACAAAAAGCGGTGCTGAACTGCGAGATATGGGACGACTTCCCTACCCCATGCGACGAGATAAAGGCGACAAAGGGTTCCGTCGCATAAGCTGGGACGAAGCCCTAGAAACCATTGCCAACCGCATTCGCAATACTAGCCCAGAACGCACTGGCGTTTATGTTACCAGCCGAGGCACGGTTAATGAAACCTACTACGCCATCCAAAAAGCCGTCAGGGGCATGGGGAGCAACAATGTCGATAATGCAGCCCGTATCTGTCATTCTCCCAGTACGGGCGCGTTAAAATCCACTCTTGGAGTCGCAGCAACTACTTGTTCTTACAAAGACTGGATAGGAACCGATTTATTAGTCTTCATCGGTTCTAATGTCGCCAACAACCAACCCGTTACCGTAAAATACTTGCACTGGGCAAAAAAAGCAGGCACTCGCATCGTCGTTATCAACACCTATCGCGAACCTGGAATGGAACGTTATTGGGTTCCTTCGATTCCTGAAAGTGCTTTATTCGGAACTAAATTTGCCGAAGATTTCTTTTTAATTAACGTCGGCGGCGATATTCCTTTCCTCAATGGTACGCTCAAACACATCATCGAAAACGACTGGTTAGATAACGAATTTGTTAAAAATTACACCAAAAATTTTGAAGAATTAAAAACCACTTTAGAATCTCAATCTTGGGAAGAATTGGAAGCCCTTTCAGGGGCATCGCGCCAAGAAATGTATGCCTTTGCCAAGATGGTCGGCGAAGCGAGTAAAGCCGTCTTCGTTTGGAGTATGGGAATTACCCAACACGAATGCGGCGAAGAAAACGTTAAAGCCATTATCAACCTAGCGCTAACCAAAGGATTTATTGGGCGCGAAGGCTGCGGTTTAATGCCCATTCGCGGACATTCTGGCGTTCAAGGCGGTGCGGAAATGGGATGTTATTCTACTGTCTTTCCTGGCGGGAGAAACATTAATCCCGAAACAGCTAAAGAAATGAGCGATTGTTGGGGGTTTGAAGTCCCCCAAACTCCAGGATTAATTACTTCCGAAATGATAGAAGCAGCCGCCCAAGGAAAGTTAGATGTTTTATTCTCAGTTGGCGGTAATTTTCTCGACGTTTTACCCGACCCCAATTATGTCGAATCGGCATTATTAAATATTCCCCTGCGCGTTCATATGGATATTGTTTGTTCCAAACAAATGCTATTAGAACCCGCACAAACGGTTATCTTACTTCCAGCAACCACTCGTTATGAAATCCCTGGCGGAGTCACAGAAACGAATACCGAAAGACGAGTGATTTTTAGTCCCGAAATCCCCGGACGCAGAATCGGAGAAGCACGTCCAGAATGGGAAGTTTGTCTGGAATTAGCCAGACGAGTTCGTCCAGAAATTGCCGATCGCTTATCATTTGAAAATACAGCAGCAATGCGTCAAGAAATTGCCAAAATTGTCCCTCAATATGCGGGCATTCAACACCTAAAAGAACCAGGTGACCAATTTCAATACGGTGGTTCTCATCTCGCGTTTGGATGGAAGTTTCCAACCCCAGATGGAAAAGCAAAATTCTCTCTTTTATCTCCTCCCAAACATGAATTACCTGAAGGTTATTTCTTAGTTACCACGCGCCGAGGCAAACAGTTTAATAGCATGGTACAGGCAAGCAAAGACCAAATTACAGGTGCTATGCGAGAAGCAGTTTTAATAAGCGCGGATGATGCTGGCAAGTTGGGATTAAAAGAGGGAGATTCTGTTGTATTGAAAAACGATTTGGGCGAATATAAAGGACGAATTTACACAGCGCCCGTTAAACCAGGAAACCTACAAATTCATTGGCCAGAAGGCAATGTTTTGTTAGATAAAAGCAAGCGATCGCAAGAAGGCGTACCCGATTATAATGCGTTAGTGAAGATAGAGAGGGGGTGAAAAAATCTCGCACAGAGACACAGAGGCACAGAGAAAATTCTAAGAGTCATTGATGAGGCGAGTAATGCCGTTTTTAATGAGGTCAGTGTTGAAGTTGATGAGTAAGCCAAGGCGTTTTTTAGCAAGACGAAGGTAGGTAAGAAGTTGTTTTTTATGAACGGGGGCAATAGCTTCAACAGATTTGAGTTCGACAATTACTGTATTTTCAACGATAAAATCTGCCCGAAACCCTTCCTCTAAATGAATTCCTTCATAAACAATTGGAATTGGCTTCTGTCTCTCAAACCTTAACTCTCGTTTCTTCAACTCATAAGCCATCACCGATTCATACACAGACTCCAATAATCCCGGCCCTAATCGGGTGTGAATTTTATAGGCTGCATCCACAATCTCTCCAGTAATCTCATTCTCTTTCATAAAACTCCTTCATGTCTCCGTGCCTCCGTGCCTCTGTGCGAGGAAAAAATAACATAGTTAACTTTCAAGAAACTGCCTACCACAATCCTTGCAGATATAGCGCTGTTTGCCATGACGATGCCCGTTTTTCGAGAGTTGCAGGGAATGACAGCGAGGACATTTCATTACTTTCATTACCTGGTTCGACAAGACTTCATCCCCAACGTGAGGACGTAAGTAGGCATTTAATAAGGCTTCAATTTGTTCAAATATCTCTCGACGATGAGTTTCATTAGTTCGGAGAGCAAGCAAGATTAAGGTATTACCAGCATGAACGCATAATTCAGCTAATAAATGACATTTTTGAGGGCTTAAAGCTTTATTCCGCTCTTTCAACAGTTGTGCTTGAAACGCGATCGCCTTTTGAGTAAAACTGTCATCAATACTTTGAAATATAGCTGGAGCAGTAAAGAATTGTATGAAAACAATTCTAGAAGTCGGTTGCTCGAATAGTTCTTTAAAGGCTTGAACCATCGTTCGGATAAACGCCTCAAAAGGCAGCCGAACAATCTCAGGCTGGCTCAATTTTTCCCAGATTGCATGAACTCGCTCGATATGACGCAATTCTAGTGCGTGAAATATTGATAATTTATCGGGAAAGAACTGATATAACGATCCTACCGCTACTTGAGCGCGTGTCGCGATCGCGTGGGTTGTCGCTGCCTCAAATCCTACTTCGTCAAATACTTCCGCAGCAGCATCGAGAATGCGGTCTACCCGTTCCTGACTGCGCTTTTGCTTGGGTTGACGGCGCATCGACGTTTTCATATAGTCTCGAAATACTCACTTGACAAACATGAATTTTTATTCATATTATTTTGATTAAATGCGAATAATACGTCATATTTTAGTAGGAGTATAACACCCATGTCTATGCTTGCGGGTGCGCCTTGGCTATTGGCGCATAAATCGATACTAGAAATCAATCGACCCAAAAAAGTATCGCTTCACGGAACGGATTACGTCATCTGGAAAGATAGAACGGGTCGAGTAAGCGCTTTACCCAACATTTGTCCGCACATGGGAGCCATGTTATCGGAAGGTTGGTGTCAAGAACGGGACGATAAAAGTAGCGATGTAGTTTGTCCCTTTCATGCTTTAGAATTCGATCTCGAAGGTTGTACGGTTTTGCCTGGTTCTCAAAAGAAAACGCTCCCGCAACTGCAACCCCTAGAACTGATTATCCAAGGTGATTTAATTTGGTCTTATGGTGGTTGCGAACCTAAAGTCCCAATTCCCAATATCCTCAATGAAATTTCCTCCCAATACGAGTTTATCGGTCATACGGCTGATGTCAGCGTAGAAACTGATTTGCTGACGATGCTGCTCATCATGCACGACTACAATCATCAAAATGGCACGCATCGCGAACTTTTTCAAATAACAGAAGTTCGCTTTGAGAAGTTTATCGATAACGGACATCATTCCCATGCCTTTTACGATAACTTAACAGCACCGACAAGTTTAGTTGAAAAAATAAAAAATCCCGATTTATTCCTAATTCCCAAAGTTATCGAAGCGCATTTAGAAAATTACTTTCCCTCGCTAGTTATTTTGCACGCAGAAAATAATCTGGGTAAAGTCGCTCAGGTTAATTTGTTCGTTCCAGAATCGCTAACTCGGACGCGAACTTATATTTTGATGTATGGATTGGCTAAAAACCCGGCTTTTAAGTTTTTAGGAAAGAAATTTCTCAACTTTGCTAAAGTAGCAGTCGAGCAAGATACCGATATCTTAGGAAAGATTTACGCCAATACGCCCCAAAAAATCAAACTTAACAACGAAATTGGCATGGATTGGGTGAGACGCAACTTTGAAAATTGGTCTACTTTTCAAGCAAGTTCTTAATCATACTCGCCTATATCCAAATCTCGCTCGATTTTATGCGCAACGCACTGAAATCTCAGCAAGAATTATGGCAAGGAATAAAGTTGCGATTGCTTGACTCTAGGTCTTATAGTAGGTTACGAAAGGTGAGAATCCCTATCTTTACGTAAAGTTTGCGCAATGGAAAACGAGGCAATTATTCTTTTTTCAGTTCTTTTGTACTATACTTTGAGAAAGTTGCTTTGCCATATAGATAGTGAAAAAACTGCTAACTTTAGTTCCCCGCCTCTCTGTTGTTTCTCACAATCTTGTTGACTTAGATCCCAAAAAAAGATTAAAAAGTAGGTTAAAGCATTTACAAGCGCAAGCAGAAAGAATTAATCTGCTATCGGGCGAGTTAGAAAGATCGATTTGGGAATTTGAGATGCTTGCTACCCAAGTTAACTACGACAGTCGCTTTTTTAGAATCAAACAGCGTCAAGCTAAGCGATTTCAAATTTGCGAATATCACGCGGTTTTTCTCCCCACAATTCGACAAAAACCTGACGGTCGTTTTGTTGTCACCTCGCGTTATATGAATTTATTGCAACCAAAACAAGAAACGCGATCGCCTATTCAAAGACTGCGACAATGGATAATTAAAATGCACTTATCATTGCACAGCTTGATAGGAACTTGTTGGAAAAGCGCGATCGCAACTATTAGCTATTTCAGTCATTTCTTGAGGATGATAAACTAAAAAGTCTGGGTTGTGCCGTGCTAGCACGGATGGCGAATTGAATCCCCAACCAACTGCCATTGCCTTAATCTGGCTTTTTTAGCCGCATGAATATCTCGTGTCTCGTCGCCAACATAAATTACTTCATCGGGTTTTAAATTATATTGTTTGAGAATGCGAGCAAGAATTTTATGCTTGCCAAATAAGGAAGCACCTGAATAGATAAAATCAAAGAGCGATTCTAAGTTGTTATTTTCTAGAAAAACCAGGACGTTATCTTTATGATTTGAGGTAACAATTCCCAGTTGATAGCCTTGTTTTTTTAACTGCAATAATGCAGTCTCAATTCCTTCAATAGTTTTAAGATTTTTAATTTCTTTAGCCAATTCAGTTTTTACCCTTTTTAATAAAAAAGGAATAACAATTGGTGCGATCTGCGATCGCTTGATAATCTCTCTCGAACTTAAACTTTTCAGCAACTCTAACTCGGTTTCGCTTAGGGGTTTATAACCAAATTCTGTTGCTAGACGATTGGTGATTTCAAGCAGTGCATCGTAAGTATCTGCAAGGGTTCCATCAAAATCGAAAATTATCGCTTTTACTGTCATTATTATTAAGATAATGTAACTAAAAAATAAGAATTATTAATAAACAACTTTGACGAACTGCTAATTACTATACAGCATAAATATCGGGCTATGTCGTTTAAATGACACGACGATAACTATTAAGTATAAGAATCTATTATAGTTCTTTATTTATCTAGATTAGCACGTGCATTTCGCTGCCACATTGCAAGTTTAATTCTTCGTAACGCCGAACCCCGAAATTTTTCATCCCATTCTTCCTGGGTCATCTGAGCAATTTCTTGTAATTTTGGCGCAAGATTGTCAGGATATGGCTCAAAATCGCCGATATCAGTTTTAGTGGCAAAACGCTGGTTCCACGGACAAACATCTTGACAAATATCGCATCCTGCTATCCATCCCGATAGATCGGGGATAATAGATTCCGGTAATTTTTCTGCGCGATTTTCAATGGTATGATAGGCGATACAGCGATTGGCATCTACGACAAAAGGTTGCGCGATCGCACCTGTAGGACACGCATCAATACAGCGCTTACAAGTCCCACAATGTTCGGTATGAGGAGTATCAGGCTCTAGCATTAAATTAGTCAATATTTCGCCTAAAAATATCCAACTGCCGTATTTTCGCGAGATAACATTGCCATTTTTAGCAATCCATCCGATCCCTGCACGTTGCGCCCAAACTTTATCGGCGATTGGGCCAGTATCGGCATAATAACGGGTTTGAATGTCTTCTCCGCGCGATTCTAACCATTGACTAAAAGTTTTTAGTTTTTTGTGTAGGACTTTGTGATAGTCTCGTCCCCAACCATAGCGAGAAATTTTGCCGTATTCTTTTCCTTGGGGATGCTGATAGGGAGTGTAATAATTGAGTGCAACGCAAATAACCGATCGCACTTCGCTCATACAGGCGCGAATATCTAACCGTTTTGGGTTTGTCATCCATGCCATATCAGCATGATATCCCAATGTAAGCCAAGTTTGCAGGCGATCGCGCTCCAACTCATTATCGACGTTTGCTGAAGCGATACCTACTTGATGAAAACCCAGCGATAAAGCTTTTTCTTTAACTTGAAGACTATTAAGTGTCAATTGAATTATGAGTTATAAATGCTAAAAACTTTGTCTAATGATTTTATTGTTTATCTCAAAGAGAATTGCTATGTAACATCTTAGCAGGTGCGATTGAAAAATTGGAGTTTATGAAATTACAAAAAACAACTTGGCTTTTAGTGGTTATTGCCATGCTTTTCGGTGGAGTTATTTATTTTCTTGAAATACAAAAACAACCTCAACAATCGGAAATCAAAGCTGACGGACAGACAATTTTTAACTTTCAAAAAGAAGATATTCAGAAATTGATTATCAAAACCCAGAAAGAAAAATTAGAATTTGAAAAAACGAATCGAGAAAACCAGCAATGGCAGATGAAACAACCAGAAAACGTCATAGCCAATGATGCAGCAATTTCATTTTTATTAAATTTGCTAGTAGAAGGAAAGCGCGATCGCGAATTCAAGATTTCTCGCGATAAAATCCAAGAATATGGCTTGGCTAAACCATTAGCTACCATTGAAGTTCAACTAAAAGATCGAAACACTCATCAATTAATTTTAGGAAAATCTAATTTTGAAGATAAGCTTTTATACGCTCAAGTCAATCCCTCTGCTCAAAGTGGCGAAGCAACAATTACCCTAATCCCAAAAGATTTTCAATATGCCATAGAAAGAGATTTGACCGAGTGGAAGCAACAAAAAGAAACTCCTTCAGAATCTAAACTTCAAAAACTAATCGTTCCTGGTAACTCTGAAATAGAAAAACAACAATAAGATATTGCCAGAAAGTTTAATGAATAAAAATATTGGTTTCAGTACAAGTCGCTTGCAATTTTTTATCCCAAGAATCGACGGGTAATTGAGGTAAACGCGCCAACTCAAAAATAATTCCAATGGTAGGAATGTGCGACCATTCAGGCAAATTGAGCAAGCGATCGTAAAAACCACCACCATAACCCAAACGATAGCCTTGATAGTCGCAGGCAACAGCAGGAACGAGAATTAAATCGACATCATCAGCATTTAATATCGGTGCTGTCGGTAAAGGTTCTTGAATGCCAAAATTTCCAGTTTGTAAGGGTTCTCCTACGTTCCAAACGTGCCAGACTAACGATTTATCAACGCAACGAGAAAACCCCCAACGATGGTTAGAGGAAAATAAAGAACTGAGATCGGGTTCCTGACGAAAACTAAAATATGACAGTATCGTTTTTGCTTCGATAAATAAAGGGAAAGATTGTAGAAAATGACAGATGCGATCGCTTTTTTCTCGCCAACTTTCTTGGGTTAAAGAAAGACGTTGCTTGAGAATTTGTTTGCGTAATTCCGATTTGTTAGAGGATTGCATTATTCCTATTCACAACATTTTTGAGTAGGGTTAATCAATTTTAAGCAACTTATTCACGAACGAAAATATTAGTAATCTCTCTAACTTTTATAGGTGAAGATAACACGATAGAGGTTGTTGTCGAACCGTATTGACTCAATTGCGCGATCGCCTCTTCTAAATGTGTTGTGGATCGTGCAATGATTTTCATCACAAAAGAATAATTTCCCGTGACGTGATGACATTCTAAAACCTCTGGCATATTTTGAATTAATGTAATAATTTGTGGATAGCGATCGGGCAATGTTGTTAATCCAACTATTGCTGTTAACGATAAACCAACTTTTTCTGGATCTACATCGGCTCGATATCCTGTAATAACTCCAGCTTCTTCCATTCTTCTGAGCCTTTCTGCAACCGCAGGGGAAGTCAATCCAACTCTACGCCCTAGCTCGGAAAAAGACATTCTACCATTCGTTTGCAGGGCTTGTAAAAGCTTCCAGCTAGTTCGATCTAAAATTTTTTCAGAATTAAAAGTCATAAGCACTTTTTACTTTTAAATTTTAAAAAAATAACTATAAATAATTTAATTTTTCTCTTCAAAATCCTGAGATTATTTTTTAAGTTTAATATTAGTCGTTACAAAATCTCAAATTTAATGGCGCTAAATTTATTTGTAAAAGGGTTAGCAATTGGATTGGCTATTGCTGCGCCCGTAGGAGCGATCGGCGTATTATGTATTAGTAGAACTTTAAGACAAGGTTATCTCGCAGGCTTCGTGTCTGGTTTGGGAGCGGCAACCGCCGATGGAATTTATGGTTGTATTGCTGGATTTGGACTTACTTTTATAGCTGATTTTTTACGCGATCGCCTAGTCTGGTTACATCTCATTGGAGGTCTATTTCTTTGTTATTTAGGACTTAAAACATTTTTATCTCGACCTCATTATCTAACTATTTTTAGTACGAGTAATAGTTTGATCGGTGCTTACCTTTCTACATTTTTTTTTGACAATAATTAATCCAATGACAATTTTTGTCTTTTACAGTAATTTTTGCTAGTGCGGGATTAACCAAGGCGACGAACAATTATTCTTCAGCACTAATAACAGTTTTAGGTGTTTTTCTAGGATCTGTTTTATGGTGGATAATTCTCAGTAGCTGCGTTAGCTTGTTTCGCACAAAACTCGATTCCACAAAATTACAATTACTCAACCGTATTTCTGGTATAGTTATCATCATCTTTGGACTGCTGACATTCAAGCAATTAAGGTGAGTGAGGAATCTTAAATTAACTATTAAAAAAACATCATCAATTGCAAAGCAAGAGAAGCCGCACCTTGTAAAAAATTGGTAAATTCCGAAGTTTCTTCAGGATCGCGATTAGCCTGACGAATAATTTCCATATTCGCTAGAAAGTTAGCAGAAGCTTGATAACCCGCTTGGTTTTGCTGCTGCTGAAAGAGATTAGTTGCCACTTCAGCATCTTTTTGGGCTTTATCTTGGTTTCCGAGACGATAATTAGCGATACCACGAGCTAAATAAGCTGGTGCAAAGATAGGATCGAGATTAAGCGCTTGATTATAATAGTCTACTGCGGCCCCGTGATTGCCCTTTTTACTTTCGATCAAGCCCCAATTAAAGAATTGTTGCGGCGTTCCAGCAGAGTTCGGCATTCCATAGGAACCTTGAACGTAAGCCGTATCGAGCTTAGTCCCAACTAAATTAGCATTTGTTAAATAGGCACTTCTAAGATCGGTATTATCTAAAATCGCTCCAGACAAATTAGCACCGGTTAGATTTGCCCCATACAAAGAAGCACCGGTTAGATTTGCTCCACTGAGATCTGCACCGCTTAGATTCGCTTGCGAGAGGTTAGCTTGACTTAAGTTAGCACCACTAAGTCTAGCACCTGCCAGGTTGGACATCACTAAACCCGCTCCGCTCAACTCGCACTGACTGCATTCTTTGGTAGAAAGCAACTGACGAATATGCGCTAAATTTTCTGCACGAACCGGAATCGATAGGCCAATGGTAGATAAGATGGTAGCTATAACAAGCAAACTTGGTTTCATAGATTTTTCAAATTGAGATCTGAGAAAATTAAATTAGCATTGCACGCGATATTAATAGTTATTTTAGGAGCGAGTCGCACGATCGCGCTTTTTTTCCTAAAAGACGCGATTCTTATTAACCATTACTCGACTTCAGTTTAAAATTGAAACATTACTTAACAATTAAAAGAACTATGGCCGCTAACGTTGAAATTTATACTTGGAGTTCTTGCCCTTTTTGCATTCGCGCTAAAGCGTTATTAACCCAAAAAGGGGTTGAGTTTACTGAATATTGTATCGATGGGGACGATCTCGCTAGAGAGCAAATGGCTCAAAGAGCTAACGGACGAAGAACTTTACCTCAAATTTTTATTGGCGATCGCCATATTGGGGGATGCGACGACCTATACTCGTTAGAATCACAAAATAAGCTCGATTCTCTTCTTCAAAATAGCGTTGCTTAATTCAGTAATCAGTAGTCAGTGAGGAGTTCAGTAGTTAGGAGGAAATCTTAATTTTGGATCTCGGTTGAACTTTGAACTTTGAACTTTAAACTCTTTGTCCCTAATCCCCAATCACGATGAAACTAGCATTTATAATCGATCCTATTGCTCGACTCGATCCTGGGCACGATACCAGTGTGGCACTGATGGAGGCAGCACAGAGTCTCGACCATGACGTTTGGATTACTCAAATCCATCAATTGAGCGTCATTGATGGTAAAGCTTGGGCAACGCTACACAAAGTTCAACTGACTCCAGTCGAATTAATTGACGGACGTTGGATTGCGGCGGTTAATTGGTACGAACTTTCGCCGGGGAATTTAAGTTGCTTAGAAGACATGGATGCGGTTTTCATGAGAACCGATCCTCCCGTCACCATGCCTTATCTCTATGCCACTTATATTTTAGAGTTAATCGATCCAACCAAGACAATCGTAATTAATTCGCCCCAAGGATTGCGAGAAGCTAATGAGAAAATGTATACCTTACAGTTTCATCAAGTGATGCCCGAAACGGTTGTCAGTCAGGATAAATCGATTATTCGGCAATTTGTGGAAGAGAAAAAATATGCCGTTCTCAAACCCTTGGGAGGAAAAGCAGGCGAAGGAATTTTATTTTTAGACCCTGGCGATCGCAATTTTAACTCCATTATCGAAGTTAGCACGCAACACGGACGCGAACCCGTTATGGTTCAAAAATATCTACCCGAAGCAAAAGACGGAGATAAGCGAATTATCCTACTCGACGGTCAACCTATTGGTGCAGTCAATCGAGTGCCTACGGGTAGAGAGTTTCGCGGTAACATGGCAGTTGGGGGAAGAGTCGAAAAAACAGACATTACTGATAGAGAAAAAGAAATTTGTGCCACAGTCGGGCCGCAACTACAAAAAAACGGTTTGTATTTCGTGGGAATAGATGTTATTGGCGGTTATTTAACCGAGGTGAATGTCACCAGTCCAACGGGAATCAGAGAAATTGACCGCCTCAACGATACAAATTTAGGGAAACAAACGATTCAATGGTTAGAACAAAAAATTTCTCGTCGTTAACGCTTTTGCTGCTTAAAACGCAAAAGTCGTTCGCAACACGAAAACGCCAGTCGTGTCGTTATCTTCATCGCCTTCGGGATTAAAAATAACAAAAGCCCCAGGAGTAATGCTGATATTATCGCTCACTTTCCAATTGTAGTAAGCTTCTAAATGCCAAGGAAGACCGCGATCGCCAATATTATCTGGTTTGATATCTGCACCACCGCCCGCATCGGTACGATAAAGCGGTTGCCCGAACAGCAGTCCGGCTGAATTGCCCTCCGCAAGAGCATCGGGAAAATACAATCCTGCCATCCAACTCAGTAGTTGCGTTGAAGCATCCCCACCTCCTGCTTCTTGGACAAAGAAATAGGAACCGTAGCTAGTAAAATGAGCGATATCGCTAAAGCGCCAAGTAACGCTTGCCCCAACCGAGTCGATACTCACTGCCGTATCTATAGGTAAATCGCCTAAAACCCCTGTAGAAGACCCAGAAGTTCCTATCCCCAAAATATTAATTTGGTGATAGCTGTGAGCGTAATTTAACCCGATATCGAGGCTATCCATCGGCTTGAGAGTCAACTGAGTCGCCGCCACATAACTCCCATTAAATAACCCCGCTCCCAAGGGAGTATCTAAGCCACCTTCATTTTCGGGAATAGCGGCGTTAACGCTTCCGTACAAGGCTCTAATATCGATTTCAGGAAGGGGAGTAAAAATTACACCGCCAGCACTAGCAAGTCCCGTTCCCGAAGTTCCCCCAGAGATGCGTAGTACGGGGTTAATAGAACCAAATCGCGAGATTGCCCCTTGTCCTTCACTCGCAAAAGGGATAATTGTTGGAAAAGCATCCGTTACTTCTGCCATCGGCGCGACAAACATACTAACATTATCGGTAACTGGAAACAGATACAAAAGCTTGTAAAGACAGAGATCGTTGTTACCACAATTTTGACTTAAATCCTGTGGGTTATAGCCAGCAAATTGCGGTTCGTAACTCAACTCCGTCATGCTGTCGCCCAGAATTGACCCATCGTTAGGAAATAGTTCTTCGCCAAAGCTAGAACCGCCTCCCAAGCCACTACTGAAGTTATATGCTTGTAAGCCTGTAATTAACGCATCTTTTCCCGAAAAACTCGTAGTCAGATTGAGTCGAACTCGGTTATTGAAAGTAATTTGAGGGTCGTCAGCATCGGGTTCGCCGCCAGTGGCTCCCGCCACAGAAAAGATAACTTCTCCACTCAATTTTGTAGTAGTTGAGAACTGATGGTCTTCGAGGAAAGAGACTCGACTTTCTAAATTATCGACTCGTCCGCCTAGTGCAGCGAGTTCGGCTTCAAATTCTTGCGCTAACCGTTTGAGAGTATCAACATCTTCTTTGAGGACGGCAACGTTTTCTTGAATTAAACGCTCTATAGTATTCATACAAGCGTTTAAACCTGCTGCAAATTCCCAGCGAGTTAAAGCCCTGTTACCTCGATACGTGCTATCGGGATAACCTACTATACACCCATAACGTTCGGCTAAGCTTCGCAGTGCTTCATAAGCCCATTCAGTTGGGGCAACATCTCGTAATTCCGAGACACTCGTGATTTGCTCCATTGTCTTGTCAGAGGAAGCAAGTAATGCTTCATTAGCAAGCGCTTGTTCCGACTCTAGCGATAAACCACCAGCTAATAAAAGGAATAAAGTTACTCCGCTGCCAGAAGCAAATTGATATTTATTCACGACAATTCCTCACCAAAAAAATTAAGGTCGATTTATAACGTTGCCAAGAATCTCATCCAAATGAGAAAACTTAACATCGATTAAAATCTATACAAAACATGAAAAAAAAGCATTATTGAGTTGACACAGTAATCTAATCTATCATTGAAACGTGTCAAAAATAAGCTAAAAAAAGCAAAAAAACGTTTATCTAAGTTTCGTTATTTAATTCTTAAGTTAAATTTTAAAAGTTTTATAATTGCCAAAAAAAAGTAAATTTGCTTGTTAAGGTAAAAAGTACAGAATAAAGTATTTTATATCAGACCTTACTTTTGCCCATTCTTATTTTTAGGCTCGACTATCGATTTAAATTTTCTTTACTTTGGTCATGTTAATAAAAGACCAAAGAACGACGAGCCACTAAAGATGCGATCGCGTTATTAAACCAAACAACATTTTGGTAAATAACTTTAAAATTAAGAAACAACGCGATCGCGTTGTTAACAATAATAAAAACAGGTTTTTAAGGACTTGCGAGACATCGCTCGCCTCTATCGCTGTGAAACTCGCCAAGATTAAGTCGCACGCACACTATCGTTCAGTTGCTTCTTGGGCTGTATCAGTTTTTTCTCCTACAATTTCTTTCACGCTATCGGCCCCTGTTCCAATCGCTTCTTTTGCTTTATCGATTTTTCGTTGAGCGGATTCTTTAGTTTGGTTAACGCTCTCTTGAATGGATTTGGTTTTAGCGTCAACGGCTTCTTTCGTTTTATCGACTTCTTGTTGAATAGCTTCTTTAGATTGGTTAACGCTCTCTTGAATGGATTTGGTTTTAGCGTCAACGGCTTCTTTAGTTTTATCAACTTCTTGTTGAATAGCTTCTTTGGCGTTGTCTGCATCTTTTTGAATGGAACTGTCAACGCTACTGTCACAAGCCCCTAAGAGAGTTGCGAAGCTTACAAACACGATTAGACTTAAAGTTTTGAGTTTCATAAAACAAAGCTTAAAGTTGAATAATTGCTAGAATCTAGATCGTCGCGATCGGCTATCTTAGCATAGGGACAGATCGAGAAAAGGTTAAGTCATCAGTGTTAGACCTCAAACAAATACGAGAGAATCCAGATTTAATACAAGAATTACTCAATCGCCGCAGTGCGTCGAAGGAATACGCTCTTGCACCTATCTTAAACTTAGATCGACAACGACGGGAATTAGAAGCAACGCGATCGCAACTACAAGCTCGTAGCAATGAAATTGGTAAACTATACGGTCAGAAGATTAAAAGCGGTAGCGATTCTGGAAGTCCAGAAATGAAAGCTTTAAAAGACGAAGGAAACGAACTTAAAGCAAAAATAAGCGATTTAGACCCCCAGGAAAAAGAGCTTAAAACGCAAATAGAAACCCTTTTATTGCAACTTCCCAACCTACCTAGCGAATCAACTCCCATTGGTAAAGATGAAACAGAAAATATCGAAATTCGCCGTTGGGGAGATGAATATTTACCGCAGAATCCTAATATTCTTCCTCACTGGGAAATTGGGGAGAGATTAGGCATCCTCAACTTTGAACGCGCGGTAAAAGTCGCACAGACTCGCTTTGTCAACTTAATTGGTGCGGGTGCTGCATTAGAAAGAGCTTTAATTAATTTTATGCTCGATCGCCAGACGGCTGCTGAGTATCTCGAAGTCATGCCACCCATCCTTGTCAGCAGCACATCTTTACAAGGAACGGGACAATTACCCAAATTTGCTGAAGAAAGCTTTCAATGCAAAGATGATGACTTATGGTTAGTACCAACGGCGGAAGTCCCCGTCACGAATCTCTATCGCGATGAAATTCTTGAAGCAACGCAATTACCGATTAAACACTGTGCCTATACCCCTTGTTTTCGTAGAGAAGCAGGGAGTTATGGCAAAGATACGCGAGGATTAATTCGCTTGCATCAATTTAACAAAGTCGAATTGGTCAAACTCGTTCATCCCGATACCTCAGAAGACGAACATCAAACGTTAGTCAAGGATGCAGAAGCGATTTTACAGGCGCTCAAACTTCCCTATCGCATTATTGAATTGTGTACGGGAGATTTAGGTTTTGGGGCAGCAAAATGTTACGATCTAGAAGTCTGGCTGCCTTCTGCGGGGACGTATCGCGAGATTTCTAGCTGTTCCAATTTTAGAGATTTCCAAGCGCGACGGGCGAATATTCGCTTTAAGGAGGCAAGTAAAAAAGGCACTCAATTCGTTCATACCCTTAATGGTTCGGGATTGGCTATCGGAAGGACAATGGCAGCCATTTTAGAGAACTATCAGCAACCCAATGGGACTATCAAGGTTCCAGAAGTTTTGCAACCCTATCTCAAACGAGAATTTTTGTGACTGGGATATATATCGGTGATTGGTGATTGGGACATTGGTGAGTGGGATACTGGGACATTGGGAGATTAGGCACTGGGAAACCAGGAAATTTGGTCAATTTATTAGTTCTTAATTACTAATCCCCATTCACCAATCATCAATTCGTATGAAAGTCAAAAAGCAATTACCCGTTATAGGATGGCGAGAATGGGTAGACTTGCCAGAGTTAGGAATTTCGCGCATTAAAGCCAAAATCGATACGGGCGCTCGTTCTTCAGCTTTACACGCCATTCACGTCGAAAGCTTTCAACGCGACGAACAAGAGATGATTCGCTTTCAGGTTCATCCCTATCAGCGCGACAGTCATTTTATCGTTTGTACCCAAGCAAAACTGCTCGAATGGAGACAGGTTAGAAATTCCGGTGGAGATGCTCAACTGCGCCCCGTCATTCGCACGATTCTAGGATTAGGTACTCAGCAATGGTTAATTGACCTGACGCTTACCAATCGAGATGTGATGGGGTTTCGGATGCTTTTGGGGCGAGAAGCTTTACGCAAGCGTTTTTTAGTCAATCCAGGCAACTCGTATTTACTCAGCGATTGTATCCGATTGTAAAAAAAATTTTGTAGGTAGTGACAAATTTTTGGAGTTCGTGTATATTAAATCTAGTGTGAGGAGCGAACCAGCAAGAGAACCGAGACGAAACACGGCCAGTCGTCGGTTCTCTTTCTGTTTTAAGGGCATTTAAAGTCAAAATTCAAACCTTTCTGACTCTTCAACATCATCAGTAAAACGCCTGCGAGTAGAACGCTTGGGTTGAGATAGTAAAAGTGGTGCGATCGCGCCGAGCATCATTCCCGCCCCAAAACAAAAAGACAATAAAACGCCAACTGGAAGCCGAATCGATTCAAAAGCAATCAATCTAAGAGAAACCGCTTCGATGTTTTGGATAGAAAAGATAGCGACGATGGCGATAGCAACAGCCGCGATCGTAGAAATTAGAAAATTAGTAAAGGTCTTCATAGTTCATATTATAAGCTCCCTAAAATAACAAATTTGATAGTCCTTGTGTGATAGGATATGAGATTCGAGTATAAAAAACAGTTGCATTTCCAACACAAGTTTTAACAAGTCGTGGATTGGGAATTAGGGATCGAGTACTAATAAATTACCTAATTTCCCAATCGCCGATATCCCAATCACCAATCACTTATAATTTAAGTTCGCGATCGCAATGAAACATACACTTTCAGTTTTAGTTGAAGATGAAGCTGGGGTTTTATCCCGAATTGCAGGATTGTTCGCTCGTCGTGGCTTTAATATCGAGAGTTTAGCTGTAGGGCCAGCAGAGCAAGTTGGTATATCTCGAATTACGATGGTAGTACCAGGAGACGATCGCATCATCGAGCAACTAACCAAACAGCTATATAAACTAATCAACGTTCTGAAAGTACAAGACGTTACTCAAGTTCCCTGTGTAGAAAGGGAATTAATGCTGATCAAAGTTAATGCGAGTTCTTCTAATCGTGCCGAAGTCATCGAACTCGCACAAGTTTTTCGCGCTCGCATCGTCGATATTTCTGAAGAGACACTAACCATCGAAGTTGTTGGCGATCCTGGAAAAATGGTTGCCATTATTCAAATGTTAAATAAATTCGGGATTAAAGAAATTGCCCGAACTGGTAAACTAGCCCTAGTTCGAGAATCCGGCGTGAATACCGAGTATCTTAAATCGCTAGAAGCAAAAGTTTAAAAAATTATGAATGGTGAATTACGTCTAATCTGAAATTAGTATTCATACTTGTGTCAGGGAGATTTCAAAATAGCTTTGAAAAGCGCTTCCATTGACCGAGTGACGAAATCATCGAAGTTTCAGCTTCTAATTTACATCATTCATAACTCATAATTCATCATTCATCATTCCTTTGGGGCAGGTAAAGCGGAAAGTTGCCCCTTGACCTAACTCGGACTCTAGGACGATCTCGCCGCCTTCAGCTTCAACAATCTTTTTAACAATCGATAAACCAATCCCAGTATTTTCTTTTTGGTCGCGTCCTTTGAGCGTTTGGAAGATACCAAAGATTTTTTCGTGGTTTTCGGGAGCAATACCCCCTCCATTATCGCTGACGCTAAATTCGTAGTATTTTCCTTTAGTAATTGCCGTAATTTCGATGCGTCCATCTTCGCGAGCGCTGTGTTTGATAGCATTGCTAATGAGATTAGAAAACACTTGCGATAACAGTAACTTTTTGGTGGTGAGGGTTGGCATTGTTGCTTGAACTTCAATGGTATAAGTAGCTGGCGGGTCGAGAGAATCGAGGATTTCTTCTAGCAGTTCGTTGATGTTTATGGTTTCGCTTGCTACTTCAGTACGACCGACTCTTGAATATTCCAGCAGTCCGCTAATTAAGGCTTCCATACGATAGACGCGACTGCGCAATAGTTCCATATTACGCTGGTTGTCTTCTGGTAATTGTCCTTCGAGGTCGTCTTCGATCCATTGGGAAAGATTGGCGATCGCCCTTAGTGGTGCTTTCAAGTCGTGGGAAACCACATAGGTAAAGCGATCTAGCTCTTGATTGCGTAGGGTTAGGAGGGTTAGCAATTGTTCGCGGTCTTGTTCGGCTTGTTTTTGTTCGCTTAAATCCAGGATAAAGGCGACGGATTCCTCGCGCGCCTCTCCTACCAAACCATAGCCAATCAGTACCGGAACTCGCGTACCGTCGGAGCGAATATATTCTTTTTCGTAGGGGGTACAAGCTCCCCTCACTATTGCTTCGGCAACTCGCTCCTCATCGAGGGGTAAGTATTCTTCGGGGGTAAGTTCGTCCCAGCGCAATTTATCCGCGTTTAAATCGTCTCGCGTGTACCCGATAATGCGCAAGAATTCGTCGTTTGCTTCTTTAATTCTTCCATAAATATCGCCGTAGAGAATCCCAACGATATTTGCCTCAAAGAAGCTCATCAGTCGCGCTTGACTCGTTTGCAAAGCTTCCTCGGCAATTTTGCGATCGCTAATATCGAGAACGATCCCTAGCATTCTTATTGGATTTCCGGCTTCGTCGTAAAGTCCTCGACCTTTACCCAACAACCAGCGAATCGTTCCATCGGGGTAAATGACGCGATATTCGGCTTGAAAGTCGGTTTGGGTTGTTATAGCTTGGGCTAACGCTTGTTCGACGCGATCGATATCTGCGGGATGAACGCACTCTCGCCACGTAGCATAGCTCGCTTCTACTGTACCTGGTTCTAACCCTAACAAATAAAAATGATTGTCATTCCACGTAACCTCATTATTGCTAAGATTCCAATCAAAACTACCGAGATGGGTAAGATCCAAAGTAAGTCGGCGCTGTTCCTCACTTTCGCGCAGTGTGGCTTCGGCAAGTTTGCGATCGCTAATATCAAAGACCGTCCCCGACATCCGGTATGGCTCGCCGTTTGCGTCGTAGTAGCCGCGTCCTCTAGCTAATACCCATCGCATCGTGCCGTCTGGATGAATCGTTCGATATTCCTCGTTAAACTCGCTGCGATCGCGCAAAGCAACCGTAGCTGCCTCGCTAACTCGCTCTCTGTCGTCTGGATGCAGCGCGTTGATATGCCATTCATAAGTAACTGGGAAGTTGGGCGGCAGTCCGAATATCTCTTTACAGCGAGCGTCCCAGGTTAATACTTCAGTTTTGATATTCCAATCCCAAGTTCCTTGATTTGCCCCATGCAGCGCCAGTTGCAAGCGCTCTTCATTTTCCTGTAACGCTCTTTCGGTTTGTTTGCGTTCGCGGATATCGCGGGTAACAGTTGCGATCGCGATCGTTTCGTTAGTGTCTGGATCTGTGATGGGGAAAACGTTGCATTCAACTGCGATCGCTTCGCCCGTTTTGAAGTGCCGAAAGCGATACTCGCCGAACCATTGTCCGTCCCTCAGCGCAGTAGGAATCTGTTGTTGCGCTACATAATCCCAGTCTTCAGGCAAGAAAAAGTCAGGAAGTCGGATTTGTTCTAGCGATTCAGTCCCATCTAATCCAACGAGTTTGAATCCCGCCTCGTTAATAAAGAGCAGTTGTCCTTCCAAAGAAGCGATGCCGATGAAATCGCTGCTATTTTCTACCAGCGAGATTAACTTCTGCCTTTCTATTTCGGCAATTTTGCGATCGCTAATATCTTCGGCAATACCCACTACTCGCTGAAGGTTGCCCGATTCATCTCGGATTGCATAACCGCGATCGTGAATCCAGCGAATCGAGCCGTCCGAACGGATAATCCGGTATTCTGCATCAAAGCTACCCGCTTCAATTTGGCTGGCAAAGATCGTGAAAGTACGCTCTCGGTCTTCAGGATATAGACTTTCAAACCAAGTCTGGTAATTCGCGTAGGCACTTTCGCAGGTACGCCCCCAAATCCGTTCGTAGGCAGGGCTGAGGTAAAGAATTTGCTGTTCCCAAGGCATCGAAACCCAAAAAACATCCTCAATGGTTTCGGCTATCTGGCGGAACCGTGCTTCGCTTTCTCGCAGTGAAGCTTCGGTAAGTTTGCGATCGCTAATATCTAAAACCGTACCCAACATCCGGTATGCCTCGCCGTTTGCGTCGTAGTAGCAACGCCCTCTCGCCAGCACCCATCGCATCCTGCCGTTTGGATAAATCGTTCGATATTCTTCGTTAAACTCGCTGTTACAATCGTTGATGGCAACTGCAACTGAATCAACGACTCGTTGGCGATCGTCTGGGTGCAGCGCATCGATAAACCATTCATAAGTAACTGAGAAGTCAGGCGACAGTCCAAAGATCTCTTTGCAGCGATCGTCCCAGGTTAGAACCCCTGTTTTGATATCCCAATCCCAGGCTCCTTGATTTGCACCTTGTAGCGCCAATTGCAATCGTTCTTCACTTCCGCGCAGGGCTTGAAGCGAGCGATCGCGCTCGAACGCGATGCTGGCAATTTGGATGCCGAAGTCTGCCAATCGGTATTCCCAATCGGTGGGCAACCGCGCTTCGTCGAAGCAAAGCATTAAAGATCCGAAGCATTGGTTATCTATGCCCATCACGGGCACGGAATAACACGCTAGTATGCCGTGAGCCACGCATAAGTCTCGCCATCCTTGCGACCACCGTCCATCATTGGCAATGTCCGCGCAGATAACTGGCTCGCCGCAATATACTGCCTCGCCGCACGTCCCGATCGCAAGATCGTTAATAGGGGCATCTTGCAGTCCTTGAGCAAACGACGGCGGAAGGTCTGGGGTGATGAAGCGGGTAAACTTGAGTCGTCGATCGTCAGGCAGCAGGAGGCAGGCTCGCGTGCGCGGACTCAGGTTGGATACAGAGGTACACAAGGCCGAGAGACACTCGTCTAGTGGTGTTCCCGATGCAGTCAACTCCAGCAGTCTTTTCTGCTCTAAGAGCATAAGTTCGGCTTGTTTGCGATCGCTGATATCTAACAAAGTAACAATGACGCAATCGTAAGGTTCGTTCGGCGGTGGAAATGTCAAGGTAAACAGGATATTTAGACGTTTGCCTTTTAGGGTTTGTATTACTGTTTCTCCAGAACAGAAAGTTTCTCCGGCAGCGATCGTCAGCAGTTCTTCTATAATTACCTCAATGGTTTCGCTTACACAGATTTGTGAGAGCGAAGCGAGAACTTGCTCTTTACTTTCTGCCTCGCACATACGTACCGTGACATCGTTGACGTTCAACAGACGAATGTTTTCAATCGCCCATTGGACAAATTCTGGATGTTCGGCGAAGTATTGACGGAAGTCTTCTATTCCTTGCGCTTTTAGCCGATCGATTGCTGCGTTAACTTCTGTAAAATCTTCTTGCCAAACCGATACGCCTCCGGTATCAAAAATGTATCGATAGCGTTGCTCGCTTTCTTGTAATTCGGCTTCTAGCTGTTTGCGCTCTGTGTTATCAAAGAAAATCCCAATAAAACGGACGGCTTCCCCGGTTTCGTCATCAATAAATCGCCCGAACACTCTTAACCAGCGAATTTCTCCGTTATCGACCCTAATAATGCGATGTTCTGGGCTATAGAGCGATCGCTCTTGTTTTGCTCGTTCCATCGCCTGCATGACTTGTTCTAAGTCGTCGGGATGGACGCGACTTTGCCACATTTCGATTGTCGCTTCGCCACTGGCAACGGGTTCGTAGCCCAGAATCCTAAAGTGTTTGGCACACCAGATTGTTTTCCCCGTGCGCATATCGGCATCCCAGGTTGCCATGTCTGCCCCTTCAACGGCAAGCTGAAAGCGTTGTTGGCTTTCTCGTAAAGCTTCTTCAGTACGTTTGCGATCGCTGATATCGGTAACTGTCCCAATGTAACCAATAACTCGACCGTTGCTATCGGTTTCAGCCATTGCTTGTCCGATAACCCAGCGAACCGTTCCATCTTTATGTAGGAACCGATATTCCGCGTAAAACGGTATATTTTCTGCTATCGCTTGCTGCCATAGCTGTGTCACTCGATCGCGATCGTCGGGATGAAGTGCATCGATCCAATGGGTTCCTATCACTTCTTCTGGGGAAATCCCTGCAATTTCGCAGGCTCGTTCGTTGGCGTAAAAGCAGTTAATTCCATTGCGATCGCCCCTAAAAATGCCAACCGGAGACAGTCTAGCTAGGGATTCATAGCGTTGTTGGCTTTCGCGCAGTTCGTTTTCCATTTGCTTGCGATCGCTTAGATCGACGACAAAACTGACTCCCCGATTTTGCGATCCCTTAAACATTACGCCGCCCAACAAAACCGGAATGCGCTTGCCATCAGAGCGGATATATTCTTTCTCTAAAGTGGAAGAATTGCGATCGCGCATGGTATCGAGAGAGCGATCGCTCGATTCCAATTGTTCGGGTGGGGTCAATCTTCTCCAGTTGAGCCGTCCGGCTTGCAAATCTTCTCTGCTATAACCGATTATATTGAGGAAAGCATCGTTAGCATCGAGAACGCTGCCATCGACATCCCAAAACATAACGCCCAGCAAGTTCAATTCTACGAGTTGCTTGAGCCGAGCTTCGCTTTCTCGCAGGGCTTCTTCTGCTCGTTTGCGATCGCTTAGATCGATCGCAAAAAAGATACCGGAATCTGGATCGTCGCTAAAGCCAGCCCCACCAATAAGTATGGGAATTCGCCGACCGTCTTTGCGAATGTATTCTTTCTCAAACGGCGTACAAAATCCCCTCGCGTCAGTCTCGGCAAGCGCTCTGTTGTCCAGATCGTGATATTCCGGTGGAGTTAATGCGAGCCAATCAATGTTACCTGCTTCTAGTTCCTGGCGCGAGTAGCCGACCGTATTCAAAAGCGCGTCGTTTGCATTGATAATGCCTCCCTCGCGCTCCCAGATGCCCATCGGAGCCATATTACATTCAAATATCCGACGGAACCGCGCTTCGCTGGCTTTTAAGGCTTCCTCGGCTCGTTTGCGCTCGCTAATATCTTGCGCTGCGCCGACAAAATGAACGGGACGGCGTTCATTGTCGAAAATCGTTTGCCCTCTCGCCGATACCCAACGCTCGATTTTGTCGCCAATACCGATGACGCGAAATTCAGCTTTATAAATGCCGTCGCCATTCGGATCGACCGATTTGGCTACTTGTTGTTCGACATACTCGCGGTCTTCGGGGTGCAGTCCGGCGGCAAAAACATCGTAATTAACCTCAGCGTCTGCTGCCAAGCCCCATATCGCTTTCAGCCGCGCGTCCCAAATGAGTTCGCCCGTCGCCGGATTCCATTCGTAGGGCGAAATCTGCGCGACTTCGATCGCACTTTGCAGTTTGTGTTCGCTTTCGCGCAATTGTTCTTCTGTAATTTTGCGATCGCTAATATCGGTTATCGTCCCGATGTAACCAATCGCTCGTCCGTTACTATCGATTTCGGGCAGCGCTTGTCCGATAACCCAAACGACTTTTCCATCGGGATGTTGAAAGCGGCATTCGCTGTAAAACGGTAGATTCTGAGCCAACGCTCGGTTAGCTTCTCGCATGACGCGATCGCGATCCTCTGGGTGTAGCGCCCTCATCCAACCCATGCCGAGGATTTCTTCGTGGGGCAGTCCTAGAAGTTCGCTACAGCGTTCGTTGGCGTAAAGCAGGACGCATAGCGATCGCTGCGGAATAGGCCAACGGGAGAAAGTCTAGCGATCGTCGCGTAGCGACGATCGCTATCTTGAAGCGCTATTTCTGCTCTTTTGCGATCGGTAATATCGGTGAGCGTGGCAATATAACCAATCACTCGACCGTTTTCGTCGGTTTCAGGGCTTGCTTGTCCGATAACCCAGCGAATCCTTCCATCGGGGTGTACTAAGCGATGTTCCGAGTAAAATGGCTGTTGGTTTTCTACCGCTTCTAACCATTGTTCCATCACTCGATCCCGATCGTCGGGGTGTAGTGCCCGCGCTCCATCGAGTCCGAAAGATTCTAGACGTGAAAGTCCGGTAATCTCACAACCGCGATCGTTGACATAAGTAACATTCCCATCGCGATCGCATCGATAAATGCCAACGGGAGCTAGTCTTGCCAAGGTTTCATAGCGTCGCTCGCTTTCTCGCAATGCTTGTTCTGCTCGCTTGCGTTCGCTAATATCCATAATTGTAGAGCGACTGCTAAGGTAGTTTCCTTCCTTGTCTTTAATAGCCGTCGCACTCAGGCTTACGGTTAGGATAGTATTATCCTTGCGAATTATCTCAAACTCTAGATCTTGAACCCAACCGCGCTGCTTAAACTGTGGAAAACTTTCCTCAAACTTTTGTATGCTTTCGGGCGCAAGCAAGTCAGAAAACTTCTTGCCAATTAGTTCGTTTCGCGTATATCCCAACATTTGGAGTTCGGTTTCGTTGACTAGAACGAAATTCCCTTCCCCGTCGAGGGAATGATATCCGCAAGGCGCGTTATTATAAAGTTCGTAAATTTCTGCGGACGATTGACGCAGTGCCTCTTCAAGTCGCTTGCGATCGTCGATATTTTGAACGACCGAAATAAAGTATTTTGGCTCGCCGTTTGGCTCTCGAAGCAGTGAAACCGTTAAGTTAATCCAAACTAGAGAGCCGTTTTTATGGATGTAGCGTTTTTCCATTGAATAGATTTCAATTTCGTTGGCTAACATCTGACGGACATAAGCTAAATCCTTTTCTAAATCTTCGGGATGGGTAATGTCCTGGAATGTCTTTCCCTGAAGTTCTTCGCAAGTGTAACCAACAATATCGCAGAGTGTTTGGTTGACTAACAACCATTGTCCATCTGTGCCTACATGAGCAATTCCTACAGCAGCGCTGTCAAATGTCGAGCGAAATCGTTCTTCGCTTTCTTGAAGGGCTGCTTCTGCTCGTTTGCGATCGCTAATATCGGTAATTGCAGTAATATAACCAACGATCCGATCGTTCTCATCAGTTTCAGCCATTGTTTGTTCGATAACCCAGCGAATTGTCCCGTCGGCGTGTAGAAAACGATATTCCGCGTAAAATGACTGTTGGGCTTCTACCGATCGCAGCCATTCTTGCCAAACGCGATCCCGGTCGTCGGGGTGAATCGCACTCATTATCCCAAGTCCGAACGATTCTTCTGGTGAAAATCCCGTAATTTCACTACAGCGATCGCTAACATAAGTAATGTGCCCATGGCGATCGCTTCTTAATATGCCAACCGGAGAAAGTTTAGCGAGCGACGCATAGCGTCGCTCGCTATCGCGCAGTGCGATTTCGGCAAGTTTGCGATCGCTAATATCGCGGAAATAGATGCCCAACCCTTCGGAGGATGGATAGGCATGAACTTCAAACCAATCTCCTGTCGGTTCGTAGAATAATTCAAAATGTACCGCCACCTGTTCGGTCATGGCACGTCGGTATTGTTGCTCGGTAATTTGACCGACCGACCAAGGAAAAACTTCCCAATGGGATCTGCCCAAAAAGCCTTCAGGTTCGAGGTTAGCGACTTGGTAAAAGGCGCGGGTTGCCGCCTGATTGGTGTAGGTAATTCGCCATTCAGAATCGAGGAATACATAAGCATCGGTCATGCTTTCCCAATTGGCTAGAAGGCGCTCATTTGCCTCGCCCAATTCTTGTTCGGCTTGCTTGCGTTCGCTGATATCTTCTGTGATGCCTAGCAACGATTCTATTTCGCCTTCTGTTCCGTACTCTGGAATGAGGCGCGACGAGTAATAGCGATCGCCAATTCTATATTCTATCTGAGTCATCTGCCCGGTCGCTAAGGCTTCGCGGCATTTTTCTTCAAAGCGATCGCACGCCTCAACTGGCAATCCTAACTCGCGTCCGGTTTTGCCGATAAATTCTTCTGCTGCGATTCCAGATACCTGCTGTACGCGGGGACTGACATAAGTATGGCGGAGTTGGCGATCGAGCCGGAAGATAATATCGGGTAAATTGTGTACCATGGTACACATTTCTCGTTCGCGTCGGCTTAATCGATCTTCGAGTTGTTTGCGTTCGCTGATATCTCGGCCTTCGGGAATCAGCAAAACAACATTCCCTTTTTCGTCTCGCACGGGTTTGAGCGAGAAATCAATCGTTGCAATTTCATCTTCCGCACCCCAAATCTCTACTTCATAGCGAACGAATTCGCCTTGCGCGGCCCTTTGAATTGCCTCTTGCAATTGCTCTTGCTTGGGATTAAAGGATTTTGGATTTTGGATTGTTTCTCCTATCTCCTTGTCCTCCTTGTCCCCCTTGTCCCCCTTGT
>JAAUUT010000205.1 GCA_012031035.1 Candidatus Altimarinota bacterium
GTTCGACAGCGTCACGCTGTACGGCGAAGACCCGGCCGTGCGCCCCGACATTTACGGCAAGATCGGCAACTCCGGCGTCAATATCGCCACGCTCGACGACATGAAGAAGCTGTACTCCGGCTTCGACCTGTGCGCGCCCAGCACCTCGGTGTCGATGACCATCAACCCGACCGCGATCGCGCCCAGTTCGGGAAAGGCTTCGTAAATTAGGGCGATCGTTCCTAACGGCATCCTCTGACAATAGGTTTGAAAGGGAGTGAGTTGATAAGAAGCATTGATTACTTGTTGTAAAGGGTCGGGCAACTCTGCCAGCCGCTTCAAAATGTCAACCGTCGTTTGTAAGCGTTCTGGCGTGAGTTTTAACCAATCCAAAATTATCTCTGGAACCGCCATTTCTCGACTCATTTCTAAATCGAGCGTATTCGCTTCTAGAACTTCGTTAAAAACATCTTGAAGCCCTTGAGCCATTGCTCTGACCCCTCGATTGCGCTCTAAACCAGTACTCGTTCCCAGTTCTCTAAAGGCATCGCGGGCACGTTTGACTTGGTTAAGTAGAAGGGTAGACGAGCTTTCTATTGCCATAGCTTGACTTTTATCGCCGATAGGCTAACCAGAACATCAGTACTACTATACTCAAGAGTATCGCAAGCGCTGTCAAAATCATACTGATACTGGGGAGCAATCGCAATGCTAAAGAAAGTAAGATAAACAGAACTACCAAAAAAATAACCAGTATCAAAGGTAATCCGCTTTCTCCTATTCCATAATGAGCGGTTATCCAACGATATCCCGTCCATCGCCAAGCGCGTTTACCAGGGTAGTTTGTCGATAGTTGTTCGATTACCTGATTTTTTTCATCAACTACGAAAATTTGCTGACAGCGATCGCAGCCAAAAGCTTCTGTAAGCACGATTGGCAAAAGACGACCGCGCCGCCGACAGGGACAAGGATATTCGCTGCTTAAATCTATTTTTTGAGACTTTTGAGGTCGCACGGATAAGTTAATAAAAATGATTAGAGCATTGGCTCTTTATAGTATAGTCTCAGCACTTGAATGGAGATCTAGACTCATTCATTCTTATTGGAATAGTTCAAATAAAGTCATGGCGATCGCAACGAATGCGACTATTTCATTAACATTAATCGGAAAGGATTGAATTGAACGTACCAAGGAAAAGGTCGATCTTTGAGATGAATCCACTTTTCCTTAAAAACTTCAGCTTGCAGATGATAGTCTCGTTCGTAGGCTGGAGAGGAATTTAACTTAAGATAAAGCGTCATGCGATGCGGCGTTTCGCTAGTGCTTGCTAACCAGCAAGGAAAAGTATTCTCGCAATCGCCATTATCGGTAAAAATAAGTTGATGGGCGCGAACGCCAACATAAGCAAGATTATGGGGAATTGACTCGATAACTTGCAATCTCACGCCCCAATCGCTAGCTTCAATCTCTTGATAACCTATTGCGATCGCTCTTGAGAAGTTTTTACAACCCGTTAATTGTGCCACGCTATAGGTAGCAGGTCGCTCAAAAATTTCTTGTTTGGAACCACAAGCAACAACCTGCCCTTTTTCCATCACCAACAAATTCTCACAGATGCGATAGGCTTCTTCTAAATTGTGGGTGACAAACAGCGATACCCCTTCGTAACGAGAAAGCGTCAGACTCATTTCTCGTTCGAGTTGAGTGCGAAGGTGCGTATCGAGGGCTGAAAAAGGTTCGTCTAGCAATAAAGCTTCAGGGCGAGTGACCAATGCCCTTGCTAAGGCGACTCGTTGCTGCTGTCCGCCAGAGAGTTGATGGGGATAGCGGTTTTCTAATCCGGGCAACTGCACTAATTCTAATTGCTGGGCGACGCGCTGCTTTACTGTTGCTGCGTCGAGTCCTTTAGGTAAGGCGAAAGCGATATTTTGAGCTACAGTTAGGTGAGGAAAGAGCGCATAGTTTTGGACTAAATAACCGATGTGGCGATCGCGACTGGGTACGTTAATTCCTTCCTTGGCATCGAACAGCACTCGTCCATTAAGTACGATTCGTCCGTGGGTTGGCGTTTCTACTCCCGCGATACATCTCAAAATCATACTCTTTCCCGCCCCAGATGCGCCTAAGAGTCCTAACGGGACTTGCCCAGTATTGAAAGAAGCTTCTAAAGAAAAGCCAGAAAGTTGTTTTTGAATATCGACTAGCAAACTCGTATTAGAAGAAATGGAAAATGAGGGTTCTGCCATCTCCCCGTCTCCCCATCTCCCCATCTCCCCGTCTCCCCGTCTCCCCGTCTCCCCCAGATGCGATCGCTTTTGTTGCCAAACATTCGTCGCCACAATTCCCGATAGAGAGATACTCATAATTATTAGCACCCAGATCCAAGCTTCATTCATCGCCCCTGCTTCTACGGCAAAGTAGATAGCCATTGGAATCGTCTGGGTTTGTCCGGGAATATTGCCTGCTAGCATCAAGGTAGCCCCAAATTCTCCTAATGCGCGGGCAATGATAGGGTTAATCCGGCGAGAATGCCAGGAATCGATAGCGGCAGAATAATCCGCCAAAAAATTTTTCCTTCCGAAGCGCCGAGGGTGCGGGCAACTTGTACCAAAGCAGCATCTATTTGTTCAAAAGCTCCCAAAGCAGTTTTATACATCAGTGGGAAGGAAACTACCGTCGCTGTTAATACTGCCGCGTACCAAGTAAAAACGATACTAATCTCGAAAAGCGAAAGCAATTTACCAATCGGGCCATTTTTGCCAAATAACAACAGCAGCAAAAACCCGACTACGGTTGGCGGCAAGATTAAAGGAGAGACAAAAATGCCTTCTATGAGCGATTTCCATCTTCCCCGATAGCCCAGCATCCAGTAGGCCGCCCCAATACCGAGGAAAAAGGTAAAAACGGTTGCCAGGGCAGAAGTTTTTAGAGAAATCCAAAGCGGCGAAAGGTCAAAAGGCATGAATAAAAAGTTGAAAGTCGAAAGTAGGGACGTTGGCGTAGCCCTCTTGAAAGGAGTATGGTCATTCGCCCGTACAGAAGTCAAAAGTAAAAAAGGTAGTGCGAGCATCTTGCTCGCGTATGAGATCCTAGAAATAGATTGGGCTGAAAAACTCTCACGATTTTTGCCCAATTGAAATTACTGGGCAATCCCGAAGCCAAATTTTTCAAAAATAGTTTTGGCTTCATTACTCGATAAAAACTGTTCGTAAGTCTTAGCCACCTGGAGATTTTTGCTACTTTTGAGAACAGCAATGGGATAGACAATAGGAGAGTGCATATTTTCTGGGGCAGTTGCTACCTGTTTAACTTTGTCTGAAATTTTGGCATCAGTTGCATAAACGATTCCTGCATCGGCATTGCCACTTTCTACCGCCGCTAATACGTTACGGACTGAATTGCCTAATACAAATTTTGTTTTAATTTGGCTGAGAATTCCCATTTTAGTAAACAATTCCTCGCTATATTGTCCAACTGGAACGCTACGAGGTTCGCCGATAGCAATTCTCCTAACATTATTTCCGCTTAACTGGCTAAAGCTGGTTAGTCCTAATGTTGAATTGTTTGGCACGATGAGAACAAGGCGATTGGTCAGTAAATCGCGACGGGTATCGGGGAGAATGAGGTTCTTTTCTTGCAAGGCATCCATCTGTTTAGTCGCCGCCGAGAAAAAAATATCTGCTGGCGCTCCCTGCTCGATTTGCTGCTGCAAAGCACCAGAAGACCCAAAATTGTAGTTGACAGTTGTTCCCGAATATGAAGTCTCAAATACTGAATCTAATTCTTCTAAGGCATCTTGCAAACTAGCCGCCGCAGACACTAGAACGATCGCGTCACCTTGGGTTAAACTAATTCTGGGAGTTAAGAACTGCAATCCGGCCGCTAAGCTAAATGTAACGACGAAGCCTATAAGAAAAACAAAAAGGTGTTTTCTTTTCATGACAGTAAAAAGTTACACAAATTAGCTAAAATCTAATCTCACTGCGATCGCCAGAAATGTATCAATTCGATCGATTTCACCAACTAAATTGGTATTTTTAGAAATTCTTAACCTTTAACTCAATTAACTTTAAATGTCGGGATAAGTCCCACTCTATAAACGACTCGTTGAAATGGATTCCGTGCGCGAGCCAGAGTTCCAAGGAATCCGTACTAAAGATTATACTTATATGAGTACAAGAATGGCGAGAAAGAACTTTACGACCTGCGTTCCAATCGCTATCAGTTAAATAACTTGGCAAAAACAGCCAATCCCAACTTGCTTAAGGCGTTAGCCGCTCGATTGCAGAAATTACATCAATGCACGAAAGCAAGTTGCCGTGAGAATTAAGCATTTGTTTCAGCAAGTTAACAAGAAAATGTTTAGACAGATTATGTTTTGGTTATTATGGCTTGGGTTAATTAGTTATGCTTTTCTTTTTGCTCCTCCCAACCAGCCAGATACTTTCGAATTAATTATCAGACTTTCAACAGGAGATTGGGAAGGAATTAATCCTCTCATCATCTCACTTTTTTACCTGATGGGAATCTGGCCAATTATTTATGCTTGTTTGCTTTTTGTTGATGGACGAGGACAAAAAATTAAAGCATTTCCTTTCGCTCTAGCATCTTTTGGCGTTGGTGCTTTTGCTATTTTGCCTTATTTAGCGCTACGTCTTTCTAATCCTATATTTTCGGGCGAAAAAGATGGATTAATTAAAATATTAGACTCTCGTATAACTGGACTTTTACTTACTTTAGGAACAATCGTTTTACTAGCGTTTGGATTGTCACAAGGAGATTGGGGAGATTTTATTCATCAATGGCAAACTAGCCGTTTTATTCATGTAATGAGTTTAGATTTTTGTCTGCTTTGCTTATTATTTCCTAGTTTATTAGGGGACGATATGGCAAGACGAAACCTTAAAAATTTAGGGGTATTTTGGATAGTTTCACTTATTCCTTTAGTAGGAGCATTAAGCTATTTATGTTTGCGTCCTTCCTTGCCGGATAATAGTATTGTCTCGTCCTCTAACCAACAGCGATCGCAAGAAGTTTAATCGGAAATTATTGATTTTTAATAAACGATCGAGATAATTGAATTTCCTCTTCATAAGATAGAAGTAAACATATTCGATCGCTAATTCAAGCAAGACTTATGGAGCAGCTGCTCAACACGATTAGACTCGAAGCACTCATCGATCGCACTACTACACCAATCGCGCCAGATACTCTTGTCATCGATGCGATCGCGCTACTACACCAATCGCAAGCCAGTTGTGTTTTAGTAGTAGAAAACGCCCGATTGAGGGGAATAGTTACGCCTCAAGATATATTGCGCCTCGTTCTAGAACAAGCCAATCTATCCGAAGTTAAAATAGATTGCGTCATGACGCAACCCGTCAGAACGCTAAAACTAGAAGAACTACAGCACTTTGATAGCGTCTTATCATTGTTGCAGCAGCAAATTAACCATGCACCCGTTATAGACGAGCGAGGAAATTTAGTCGGACTGCTAGAAACGAGCCGCATCTTTTCGACCCTGAGACAAAACGATAATTATTCAGCAGAGCTAGAAGAACTTTATCATCAAGCTCCTTGTGGATATCATTCTCTCGATTCGGAGGGGGTGTTTATTCGCATCAACGATACCGAACTTAAATTGTTAGGTTACGCGCGAGAAGAGATTGTTGGCAAAAAAAAGTTTTCCGATCTCCTAACCCCTGAGAGTTTGTCAGCTTTTGAGGAAACTTTCTTCCGTTTTAAACAGCAAGGTTGGATTCAGGATCTAGAATTTCAAATGGTTCGCAAGGATGGAACGAGCTTACCCATCAGCTTGAGTGCAACGGCTGTCAAAGACGCAGTGGATAATTATCTCTATAGTCGCTCGGCAGTTGTCGATATTAGCAAACGCAAACAAGCAGAAGAAGCCCTGCGAGCTAGCGAAGCTACCCTTCATAGCTTTTTTGACAGCGCTCCGGTGATGATGGGAATTGTCGAACTGCAAGGAAATAATATTCTACATATTGCTGATAACGCAGTGACGGCGAAATTCTTTGAGCGATCGCCCGAAGCCATGCAAAATCGCTTCGATAGCGAACTTGGCGTACCGCCAGAACACGTACAATTGTGGTGCGATCGCTATCGGGAAGCCGAGCGAATCCAAACCTCCGTTCGCTTCGAGTACTTTCATCCCGTTGCGGGAGGAGTTAGATGGCTCTCGGCTAGCGTCTCTGCGATCGCAGGTAGTTCTAGAGCTAGATTTGCTTATGTGGTCGAGGACATTAGCGATCGCAAACAGGCAGAAGCCTCCTTAAAACAAAGCGAACAGCGATGGCAGCTAGCAATACGCGGTAACAACGACGGGATTTGGGACTGGAACGTCAAAACAAACGAAATTTTCTTCTCCCCGCGTTGGAAAGAAATGTTAGGCTATCTTAAATGTCACGAGAGGACTCCCGCTACACCGCCGGTTAGCGGCGAGATGAATCGTGACCAACAAATAAACCGACCGTAGGGAGACATCTACACAGTTGACATAGCGTGTAGAAAATTTTAC
>JAAUUT010000081.1 GCA_012031035.1 Candidatus Altimarinota bacterium
CCGCCAGCAAGCTCGAATCATTCGCCCAACCCGCCACGCAAGAGAATCATTGCCCTCTGGAACAGCAAGAGAATCATTGCTCTCTCCGCCATCGAGAGCATCGTTGCCTAACCTGCCATCGAGAGCATCGTTGCCTAACCCGCCATCGAGAGAATCATTGCCTAACCGCCATCGAGAGCATCGTTGCCTAACCCGCCATCGAGAGAATCATTGCCTAAATAGCCATTGAGAGAATCGTTGCGTTGCCCGCCAATCAGAGAATCATTTCCCTCAAAGCCAAAAATGAAAATATCGAGATTAGTCAGCGTCAATCCAGCACTCAAACTGGCTATTTGTACTTGGGTTACTCCGCCCATTCCATCGGCATCAAAAAATAAAGCCCCATTAGCTGAGTTGTAGATGAAACGGTCATCAGCATCAATGGCCGCGCTGCCAATTTGGAAAGCTGACTGAGCAAGCGCTCGATTAACTACACTTGCGGAAAATCCAAATCCCCCTGCCGAGATCGCTATCGTGTCATCGACGACGCTAAAATCAGTAATGCGATCGCTTCCTTGAGTAGGAGCCAAGAAGCGAAAACGGTCGGCTCCTGCTCCGCCAACAAGAGTATCATTGCCCAATCCGCCAACAAGAGTATCATTGCCATTACTGCCACCAAAGAGTAAATCATGGCCATTACTACCATTAAGATAATCGTTGCCCTCATTGCCATTAAGATAATCGTTGCCCAATCCGCCAACAAGAGTATCTTTGTCCGACCCGGCAACAAGAGTATCGTTACCCGACTGACCATAAAATACATCGTCGCCCGTCCGCTCATAACGATCGTAGAGATAATCGTTACCCTCTCCGCCATCAATTGTATCGTTGCCCGTCCCGCCAATCAAAGTATCATTGCCCGACTGACCAGAAAGTACATCATCGCCCCTCTGACCATTAAGAGAATCGTTACCCAACCCTCCATAAATCGAATCGTTGTTTAGCGTACCTAGAAGTGTATCGTTATTAGGAGTTCCGATCAGAATCACCATATTTCATTCCTGCCTCGAATTTAAGGATTAATTGCCTAATGGGTTCGGAAAATAGAATTTTCAAATCCATTAAAGCATTTTCTCCTTTGAAGTCAATTTAATCGCTAACAATTTTAAGATTAGTTAAATTAGTTGATGAAGATTAATATCGAGAAAAAAGGAAAAGTAGAAGCTAACAAGCGAGATATAGAAAAGCAAGCTAATTTTAAAAAAGAAGTTTTCTAGAGAATTATTAATATTCTAGGCTATTAGTCAATTGTGAAAACCCTATTGATTTTCTTGACAAAAAAACGATCGCGTTTACGGATCGCGATCGCAATTTTCAACGATCTCAACAAGAGATTTTAATTGATTACTAGCAAGATATTTAACAGCTTAAAGCGCCTGCGCCCTCAACCAAGCGACGGGGAGACTGAGAAGCTTTTCTCGCTTAGGAACAAAAGCTCGTTTGGTAAAAACATCGTAGTGATTTCGCTCGATCGCGTCTAGAATTCCTTGATAAAGCATCAAAGCCGTCCAAACGGGCAAGCGAGAATCTAAATAACGAATGCCTTTTTCAGCTTGATTATAATATTGTCTGGCGCGCTGAATTTGAAAGCGCATTAGCGTCAACCAGCGATCGTCAATAATGCCTTTGAATAAATCGTCTTCTGTATAGTTAAACGTTTTTAAATCTTCTAAAGGGAGATAGATCCGTCCCCTGCGGGCATCTTCTCCTACATCTCGGAGAATATTAGTTAGTTGCATGGCGATTCCCAAGGCGATCGCCTCTTCTTTGGGTTCGTAGCGCCTTTCTCGCGCATCCCAAGGAGCAGTACGATATTTATTGTTTAATCCCCAAACGGGATTAGTAATCAATCCTACTGTTCCCGCGACCCGGTAACAATAAAGCTTGAGTTCTTCAAAGGTTTCATAGCGATTGCGATACAAGTCCATCTTTTGTCCCGCAATCATGTCTCGAAAGGGTTGAATATCGATAGAGAAATGCTGAACCGTGTCGGTAAGAGCGACATCCATATCGTCTACGGGATGTCCGGCAAACAAGGATTCAAGCTGTTGTTCCCATTGTGCCAAGGTTTCTGGAGTCGTATACTCTGATGTCAAACCATCGACTAGTTCGTCGGTACGACGACACCAAGCATAAATAGCCCATATTGCTTTACGCTTTTCTTGGGGCAATAATAAAGAGCCGAGATAGAACGTCTTAGCGTATTCTGCTGCGATTTGACGGCAGGATTCGTAAGACTCCGAGAGGGAAACAAGCGGTTTTTTAGGTTGAGATGGTTTAGGCAATTGCAGCATTCATCGCTTCTCAGAACAATTGTCTATTGATATAGCCAAGGAAATTTTTAAGCTTTCCTCAGCTATCAGACATTTAGAATTGTCTCATTCGATTTGCAATCTGAAAATTAACAATTCAACAAATGAAATGGTAGTTAATCTACCCGATCGCTAATTGCGTTTCTTCAGGCGCTTGGGCATCAGAAACGATTTTAGGCGAATAATCGCGCGCGATCGCGTTGGCGGCTAGCTTTCCAGAAAAGACCGCTCCTTCCATACTTCCCAGAAATTCTTGCATCGTATAACTTCCAGCTAAATAAAAGTTTGCGATCGGAGTTTTCTGAGAGGGACGACAAGCTTGTCTTCCTGGGGTGGCTTTGTATACCGAGCGAGGTGTTTTTACCACGCGGTATTTGAGCAGTTTAGCAGGATTGTCGCCCCCAAAGTGCATCGGGAAGAGTTTTTCTAACTCTGCCATCGTTGCAGCCAAAATTTCTTCTTCGGATTTACCGATCCAATCTTGAGCGGGAGCTAGCACTAGCTCTAGCATCGAGCGATCTGGATTAGCATATTCTTTGCAGGTATTGCTCATATCGGCATAAACGCTGAGCAAGGGCGATCGCGAGAATAATAATTGGTCGATATCGCTCAGCTTGCGATCGAACCACAGATGTAAATTAATGACGGGAACGCCTTCTAATCCCTCCAATTTCTTGAAGAAATCCATTTCCTGCCAGGGTTTAGGTAACATGACCTTCAGGGGATCGACCGACATAGCAGAAACATAAAGATCTGCCGTTAAAACTTCGTCGGCGCGCCATCGAGTCCTCGCAGTAAAAATCCTTTTACCGTTCCGTCTTCGTTAAGCAAAATTTCTTTGAGCGGTGCATTTAAGCGAACTTGTCCGCCGCGTTCGGTTATATAATCTACCATTGGCTGGCAAAGTCGCTCTGTAGGGGAACCGTCTAAGAAGGCTACCTTAGAACCATATCGCTCTCGCAAAAAACGATTGAGCGCGGTGAGGGGAACCGTCGCTGAAACCTCATCTGGATTGATAAAGGTCAGTGCTTTGGACGCTGCAATAAAAATATCGCTATTGACTCGCTCGTCAACGCCTTGTTTTCTAAGCCATTCTAGAAGCGAGTATTTGTCCATATCTTCAACATACTTCTGACCGCGAACGATCGCGGGAAGCAACCCGATGGCAAAGCGGATCTTTTGCTCCCAGGTAAGCATATCGTTGTTGCGGAGAATGGATGTAATGACGTTGATGGGGGCGGGAATATCGGGAACGTCAAATCGAGAATAAGTTCCGGGTTTTTCGGGTTGATTGAAGATTAGTGTATGCTCTTTCCACTGAAGGCGATCTTCAATCCCTAGTTCTTTGAAGAGTTGAAGCATATTCGGATATGCCCCAAAAAAAACGTGAAGTCCTGTTTCGTACCAATCTCCCTCTTCATCTTTCCACGCGGCGACTAAACCGCCTAAAACGTCTCGGCGTTCGAGAACGATGGGGGTGTATCCTGCATCGACAAGATATTTGGCACATGAAAGTCCAGCTAAACCTGCTCCGGCGATCGCAACTCGCATTTTATAGTTCTTAAATTTCTATTTATGCTTGTGTTTTTTGTCTCATTTATTATACTTTGCATTTCGTTACATTTTAGAAGCGAGTTGCGAAAAGATTAAAAAATTACAAAATTTAGCGTCAATCTGAGGATTTAGCGAGTGCGGTCTAAAGATTAGATTAACGAAGATTGCATTCTTTCATGACCTCAAAGGCGATCGCGCCGACTTGTTGATGATAAGAAGTCAAACATTCTTGAGTGATGCGGGGTGGAGTTGCTTGAGCGAGCAACCAAAAACCTCCTATTGCTCCAGTAAAAACGCTCGCAGCACAGAAACGGAAAAGATTTTTTTTGCGATCGTCCAGTTGGAAAAATTGCTTGGTAGTTTCTGATTTCACACTCGTTACCCTCAACTTTTATAAGATATAAAGTAACAAGCCAATCGGGTTCGAGTCGTCGGGGCGATCGCGGAAATTATTTTTTATGGGGCGATCGAGCGTCCGTGAAATTACGGCTATGAAAACTTAAATCCACATCCATAATCCCGTTAACATCGCGATCGAGACTGTCAGAACTAACAGGCGATAGATAACAGTTCTTTGTTTTTCCGTTAGTCGAACAGAAACTTGTTGATCCTTGGAGGAGATTGTTCTATCGTTCTGACTTCCATAATTTTTCCCTCCTAAAGTAAGAACTAAAATTAATCGCTTTGGTGATTGACAGGAGTAAGGCAATTATCTAATTAGGTTAGCGCAAAGTTTCCGCATAAAATTGAGGAGATTGACAAAAGGACTTCCCCATGCAACTGGTCTACTCAAACCTTTGCTAGCGATCGCGATAACAAAATTCTATCGTGTTGCGTTAGTCTTTCTTCCTCAAAACCATACAGATTGACACTCACCAAAAAGGTAGGTTTTTCTTGCACCCAGATTATTGTATTGTTCTTTTGCAGATTGTCCGCCATGGTGGACAAAAAGTAAAGGAGATTCATGACAAGTTTTTCATCCCCAGACAACCAAGAAAGATTGCACGTCGAGTACCTAATCGATCCAAATCTCGTTTCAGAGTTAGAAGACGGAAAGGATGTTATTTGGGGATTGACACAACCGCAGAAATCTTTAGCACCTCGTTATTTTTATGACGACCGAGGATCGCAATTATTCGAGCAAATCTGCGAGTTACCAGAATATTACCCCACTCGTACAGAAACCTGGATTTTGCAACAGTATGCTATTGAAATCGCCCAAATGACGGGAATTTGCGAACTCGTAGAACTCGGTAGCGGCAGTTCTACCAAAACGCGCCTATTGTTGGATGCTTATCAGCAAATGGATTATCCTTTATGCTACGTTCCTATCGATGTCAGCGGGGGGATTTTAGAAGCGAGTGCCAAACAGTTATTAGCTGATTATCCGACTTTGCAAATACGCGGACTAGTAGGGACTTACGAACTAGCGCTGAAAAATTTAATGCCATCCCCGCTACCCTCGCGAGCAATTTGTTTTTTAGGAAGTACATTGGGAAACTTTAATCAACCAGAATGCGATCGCTTTTTCTCTCAAGTTAGGACAGCTTTACAATCGGGAGATTATTTTTTACTAGGTATCGATCTCCAAAAGCCTATTGAAATTTTAGAAGCTGCCTACAACGATCTTCAAGGTGTGACAGCAGAATTTAATCTCAATATACTGCGTCATTTAAATAAGCGTATGAGTGGGAATTTTAACTTGGATTTGTTCGAGCATCGGGCATTTTACAATACTACCGAGGCACAAATCGAAATGCACTTAATTTGTAGGCGATCGCACTCGGTTCGTTTAGAAACGCTCGATCTGACGGTAGAGTTTAAAGAAAAAGAGACGATCTTTACAGAAATTTCTCGCAAGTTTAATTTAGATGAGATGCAGCAATATCTAGCTAAGCAAGGTTTCAAACCGCTTCAGGTATGGACAGATCCCCAGCAGTGGTTTGGATTAATTCTTTCTCAAATTCCTTAAATGCTAAAAATTAGGTTTTCTAAAGCGACAAAAAGCGATCGAACGATAGCATTAAGTTAGCTAGTTTAGGGTAACTCAACCAGACGCGATCGCCCTGCCTAGCAGCAGCAAAACCGATCTCCTACAGGTTAAAGAAATGATGATAATCTCATCCTACTTTTCGTTCCCTGTGTTAGCCTCATGTAATAGAAATGTCCAATCGAGAGATTGGGAAGCTCCTGAGTTATTGGGAAAGAATGACACAAGTTTGTATATTCGCTAAAAGATAGTATCCCAAAAAAATTTCTGATGAGAACTCGAATCGAGAGCGAACCAGTTAATCGTCAAACTCCCGTACTAATTAAGTAGGCAAGCAAAATAAATTTTAAATTCCCGTAGGGTGGGCAATGCCTGCGATAACCTATGGATAAAGGTTATAAAGATCGTGGTATTGTTTACCACTTTACGTTGAATTACGTTTGCCTACTTAAAGTTTCTTATTGTCGTCTAAAAAATTTAGTGAGAACATATGAGCGAAGTCTATATTGTCTCAGCCGCACGCACGCCCATCGGACGTTTTGGGGGAGCCTTAACAGATTTTTCCCCAGCCGATTTAGGCGCACGCGCCATGAAAGCCGCGATCGAACGGTCGGGTATCCCCGCAGATGCTTTAGACCTATACATTATGGGCAACGTCCTAAGAGCGGGACACGGACAGTTATTGCCCCGTCAAGCGGCTTATAAAGCAGGAATTCCCGAAGCTGTCGATGGGTATGCAGTCGATATGGTCTGCTCCTCAGCCATGCTCAGCATCATCAATGGTGCTACGGCAATTCGAGCCTCAGAAGCCGATATCGTGCTAGCAGGCGGCATGGAATCGATGTCCCAAGCAGGCTTTTCCTTATCTCACCGCGCCAGATGGGGCTACAAGTTCCTCTTAGGCGCACCAGAGCAACTCAAAGATATCCTCCTAAACGATGGTCTGACCGATGGCGCTACTGGGGAAGGCATGGGCGATCAAACCGAACGATTAGCCGAAGAATATGGTTTCAGTCGCAAAGATGTGGACGAAATCGCCTTATATTCCCAGCAACGGGCAGCCGAGGCAACCAAGCGAGGCGCTTTTAAGAATGAAATTGCTCCCATAGAAATAAAAACCAAGAAAGGGACGCAAATTATAGAGGCAGATGAGGGAATTCGTGGCGATACCACTCCCGAATCTTTAGCTAAACTCCGCCCTGCGTTTAAATCCGATGGCATTCTAACCGCAGGAAATAGCAGTCAAATCTCCGATGGTGCAGCCGCCCTCGTTTTAGCAAGCAAATCAGCCGTAGATCGATACGGACTCAAACCGATCGCAAAATTCTTAGGAGGTGCTTGGGCGGGCGGGCCTACCTGGCGTTTCACAGAAGTACCAGTGACAGCCGTTAAAAAACTCCAAGAGAAGTTAAAGTTACAGATTTCTGATTTTGAATTGGTAGAAAATAACGAAGCGTTTGCAGTTAACAACTTACTTTTCAATAAGAACTTGGGAATTCCCATTGAAAACTCAATGTTAATGGCGGTGCGATCGCGCTAGGACACCCCATCGGGGCTTCTGGAGCGCGAATCGTCGTTACCCTAATCAATGCTCTCAAGGAGCAAGACAAGACGCTCGGTTTGGCATCCCTATGTCACGGGACGGGCGGCGGAACCGCGATCGCGATCGAACGAGTTTAGTCATTGGTCATTAATTACAAGAAGACAAGTGACAAACGACTGATGACAAATAACAAAGGACAAAGGACAAATTATGGTATCTCTAGGGTTAGAAGATAAAGTTGTCGTCGTCACGGGTGGCAATCGTGGAATTGGCGCTACTATCGTCAGTTTTTTGCAAGAATTAGGAGCAAAAGTTGCTTTTACCGATCTCGCGATCGACGAAGGTAAAAGCAGCGCTTTGGGCATCAAAGCCGATGTCACCAGTTTGGAATCGATGGAAGAGGCAGCTAAACAAATCGAAGAAAAACTCGGCCCCGTTTACGGTATCGTTGCCAATGCGGGGATTACGAAAGATAACTTTTTCCCCAAACTAACTTCTCAAGATTGGGATGCCGTCATCAATGTTAATTTAAAAGGCGTTAAAAATACGATTGTCCCTTTTATTGCAGGGATGTACGAACGGGGAGAAGGATCTATCGTCTCTATCAGTTCGATTGTAGGAGAAAGGGGAAACCTCGGTCAGACGAACTATGGAGCCACTAAAGCTGCCGTTATCGGTCTAACTAAATCTTTAGCTAGAGAAGCCGCTCGTTATAAGGTACGGGCGAACGTTGTCGCACCAGGATTCATCGACACTGAAATGACTTTAGCGATGCCTGAGAAAGTTAGAGATAAAGTTACTGCCGAGATTCCTTTCGGTCGCTTTGGAAAACCGGAAGAAATTGCTTGGGCTGTTGCTTTTCTGCTCTCTCCCGTTGCCAGCAGCTTTATCACTGGCGAGGTGTTAAGAGTTAACGGCGCTCATTACACCTAAAGGTTTCGGTCTGCTAACGAAATACAACCTCTATGAGGTTACACTAAATTCGATCCCCTCCCTTATTAAGGGGGGCTAGTACGACGGACTCTCAGATGAGGCGGAAACGATCGTACTCTTCCGCTTTGCTACGTTCTTGCGAGTCCGCCTCCAAGTCCTTATTTTGGGGAGATCGTAATAGTGTACAGTTATGCAGAAATGATTTCCTTGTCTTCCCGATCTCCCCCTTTTTTAAGATGGCGAAAGCGGTGTTAGAGAAGGGAAGCTTAGCAATTCTACTTCGCTGCAACTGCGATCGAGTGCTTCATCGAGAGAATACTGGGGAGTCCAGTTTAAAACTTGTTTGGCGCGACGGTTGCTGTAGCGCAATGGTTTAAAACGCGCTTGCATTCTTGCAGGAACGAGAATACTGGGGAACTTCATGCGTCCTCCTACAAATCGCTGGTTATAGAACCATAAGGCATCAGAAAACAGTTTCATCGCCATCCAAGGGACTAAAACCAGTCGCGGCGGCGAGGGAGTGCGCTGAACTAATTTTTTAACGTAAGCGTTTTGAGTGGGTAGGTCGTCGTCGATAATATTGAGAGTTTGCGCGTTCGCCTCATCGCGTTCGGCTGCTACGACAATTGCGTTGGCACAATTCTCAACATAAGTCAAGGGCATGATGGCACTCGAACCGATGCGAAGCCAGAAGCTCTCCGCAAATTCTGCGCCGATAAAGGCGTGCCACAAGCATTCTCGCCCATAAATCATGCCGGGACGAAGAATGGTTACTTTTGCGCCGTGTTTCTGCTCGAACTCGCGAACTAGTTGTTCTTGGATGAGCTTGGTTTGGGCGTATTCATCGCGATAGACGGGATCGACTTCGATAGGCGAATCTTCGTCGAGTAGTTTGCCAGGAGGCATATTGAGGTAGTCATACACCGAGAAGGTACTAATATGTACCAATCGCAACAAGTTAACTTCTGCCATTGCCGCGAGTAAGTTTTCCGTCGCCAGAACCGTTCCCGCAAACTGGGTGTAGAAGTCGCCTCCTTTAGTCGCTGCTAGGTGCAATACAACATCGACATTTTCAAGCGCTTCGACAATCCCGCGTTGCTGTCGCAAGTCAAGGCGAACGAATTCTAAGTTAGGATGGTCATGCCAAGGCAAAGAGGTTGTATCGCTGCGAGGGCGAACGATCGCTTTTACCTGATGGTTGCGCCGCAAGGCTTCAGCAATGACGTATTTGCCCAAAAAACCCGATGCTCCGGTTACTAGCAGTCTCATAGACGATTTTCCTCAGCTAATAAAGCTTCTATTAAGCGACTGGTTCGCTCCATATCTGTAAAACTAATAGGCGGTTGCGTACCGTTAATGAGTGCCTCATAAGTCAGATCCAGCAGTCGATATAACCCTTCATAAGAAGATTGCTGCATAATCTTGCGACGAAAATTTCTAAAACTAGCGCCCATCAATTCGTAGCCGCTCATAAAATGATTGATAAGCGGCGAAAGTTGTTTTCCTGCCGATCGCGGACGAACACAACGCAGGTAAGGTTGAAACAGGTCGGTTTCTGCGTAGCCTTTGGAACCTCGAACAGTAATCGTAAAACAATCGGGTTGCGTATAGGTGCTGAAACGAATCCGTCCGTGAGTCGAACCGCCGATAATCAGCGCATCGAGATCGTCGTATTTAAATAAATCGCCGCCACCATGATTGCTCCAAGCGGCTGAAACGCGACCGCAATCTGGGATAAAAAGTAAGGTGAGATAGCACAGATGAGTAAGGAAGTCGTGAATGACTCCAGCAGGATATTGGTGCATGGGACTGGGTAGATTTTCATCGCTATAGCGTCCGCCACTGCGAATATCGAGTGCCATACGAACTTCGACTTCCTGAACTTCTCCTAGTATTCCGTCCTTGATTAATTGAACGATCGCGAGAATCGGTTCGTTAAAGCGATAATTTTGATCTTCTATTAAATGGCGATCGCAACTTTGGGCAATCGACCACAGATCTTTAAACTCGTCGTAGGTTAAGGTAATCGGCTTTTCACAGATAACGTGCGCTCCCGCTTGCAGGCAATCTGTCGCGATCGCTTTGTGGCTGTTAGGCGGAGTGAGAATATGGACGACATCGGGTTTTGCCACTTCAAGCATTTGACGATAGTCAGTGTAGGCGGTATTTGCTTGAAACTGCCGCGCTGCATATTGTGCTGCTGCGAGAGAGATATCGCACACGCCCACTAGATGAGCTAGATCGCATTTACTCAAAAAACTCAAATGTTCTTTAGAAATGGCTCCCGTGCCTATGACAGCCGCTTTAAGCGCCGTTGTCATTAAGTTTCTACTCCTTTTGTTACCAACGTTTTATATTCGATTAGCGTTGCTTGTTTGCCCCTCCAACGCATCAACCAGTACTGGAATTGACCGAGTGCTTGTGCTGGTTTGGATAGCGCACATAAAAAAGCATACAGGCGAGCGTGAGAAGGCAAATCGCCATAAGCAAGACGATAGCGATAAATTCGCCACATTAAGACTGGATAACCGAGTAATAGCAATAAACTGAGTCCAGAAGTCGGCCAAGCAAACGCGATCGCGATTAGCGGCATAAAAAATCCCCACAGCCAACCGCTTTTATTTTCGCGCTTCATGTAGCACTCTGGTGGCGCGCCGTGCATGGCGGCTCCTTCGGCAACTGCCCAACCGCCACGAATCGATCGCTTCCACCACTGACCGAATTTCAGCATGGCGGCATCGTGAAGGGTCATATCTGCATCGATGCGTTCGATTTTCCATCCGCGCTGGCGCAAGCGAATGCACATTTCCGGTTCTTCTCCACAAATGAGGCGATCGTTGTAACCGTTAACTTCTTGTATGGCACTAACGCGCATCAAAGCATCGCCGCCGCAGTATTTCGCCTCGCCAATAGGCGTGTTCCATTCCATCTCGGCAAGTCGATTGTAGGGCGAAGCGTCGGGAAAACGTTCTCTGCGCCGTCCGCAAACGACAGCTAGCTTTTCGTCTTTGGTGAAAGTTGCGATCGCGCGATCGATCCATCCCCTAATCAGTTCGCAATCTCCATCGATGAATTGAACGTATTCGAGCTCGGAGCAATGTTCCATGAGATAATTCAATCCTGTATTTCTTGCTCGCGCTGCTGTAAATGGAATCGATAAATCCAATTCCAACGTTTGAATGCCTAAAGTTTTAGCTAGGTCTAAGCTGCCATCTGTCGAACCAGAGTCAACGTAAACAATAGGGGTGTCTTGAGGAAGTAACTTAATTAATGATTTCAGGCAACTGACGAGACGTTCCCCTTCATTTCTTCCTATAGCGACTGCACCGATGCAATTCATAAAGTTGGGCAGTTAATGCGATCGCCTAGCATCTTAAAGGGGTTTACCATTGTCTGTCAAGCTTCAAGGGAACTGGTGAATGAGAGATCGGGAGATGAAGCGTGTTTAGAGACAAAAAAGACGAGGTAAAAGGGAAGAGGGAAAACTTCATCTATCTTTTTTCCTTTACTTATTTTTTCTTTCTTTCAATTAGTTTATTTAAAACTCACGATAGAAGTAATTATTAGCGATCGCGAGCGATTCTATTAACAGGATCAATAATTTAAGACAATTTTGGAGGTTAAATTGTGGAAGTTTTTTCTGGAGTTGTTTTAGGAGTTTTAGCGATCTCAGTTGCTTATCAATGGCAACAACTGCAAGCAGGGTGGCGTTGCATATTTGTGGGATGATTTATAATCAAGAAGGAAATTTTACCAGGGCAATCGCCAGCCAATCAAACCAAAATGAACTGTCCAAAATGTAGTTTTTCTAAGAAGGGTATCGGCGATCGCTTGTTTTTCTTCTAAACTTTCGGCAATTTTTAAGCTTTTTCCTCATGCTAATTGAAAGTCTTCATATCTACCGATTCGACGCAGCAGATCGCCTAGATTTAGAAGTGCTTTGCTTTTGATAAGGGTATCGGGTTATTTTCTAGTTGTTGCTGAATTTGATTTAATTTTTTGATAGCTTGCGCGTATAATCCTAAACTTTGTAGGGCAGTAGCTTGATAAATTTGACTTTTGGTGTATCGAGTTAAATCGCCAAATTTTTGATAGAGATTAGCTGCTTCTTTCCAAGTTTCTAAGGCTGTTTCCGATTGTCCTAGAGATAGCTGAATTTGTCCTTTGACATCGAGTGCTTGAGCGAATAATTGGTTACGATTTGTGGAATCGGATATTTGAGAAAGAATTGCGATCGCGTTGGCTATTGTTTCATTAGCTTTTTGCCAATTCCCTACTTTTTGATAAATTAAAGCAAGATTTCTAGTAGCGTTTGCTTCTTTAATTAAATTGTCTTGGGTTTTGTAATCGTTGATGGCTTGTTGTAATAAAGGAATCGCTTCGGTTAATCTGTCTTTGTCATATAATTGTTGTGCTTGTTGTTCTAGGTTTTGAGAGTTTGCTAAAGCTATTTTTGTTCCTAGAATGAAAAATATTAGGTTAATAATGGTAGTTTTTATCATGTTTTTGATCTCGCCCAGAGGCGCAGAGAAAGGAGAGAGATGATTTGAGAATTAAAAGGGTCGATATTCAATACTGAAATATACGCCGTTTTCTTTGTAAGGTATTTTGCTAGAAGTAATATCGATTAAAGGAATTCCCCAATCGAGACGCGCCGTAAAATCGTCTCCGATTAATAATCGTAAACCCAATCCAACAGATAGTAAGGTGTCTTTTTCTAATTCAACGCGATCGCTATTCCAAACCGTCCCAAAATCAACAAATGGAGTTAATTGTAAGGTGGTATTCCAGTCAGGAATACGCAGGATAGAAGCTCGCATTTCGGCTGATAAAAATAAGCCATTATCTGCTAGTAAAGCATCTTGACGATAGCCGCGAACGTTTAAGGCTCCTCCTAAACTAAATTGTTCTAAGGGAACTAAAGGTCGATCTGAAAGTTGTAAATCTGACCTTAATAAAAGAGTAATATCGGGTGTTAATAAGTTTAGATATTGTGCTTGTCCTCGCCATGTTAAAAATTTACTATCGGGTTCGTTATCATCATTAATAGTGGCATCAAAAACATCAATGCCGAGGCTCAATTGCGAGCGCAAGGCAAACACCGATCGCTCGCTTCTGGTAGTATATTCTTGAAAGAAACGCAGTGCAGAAATGTTCGTTTCTCCTTCATTATTTGCGCCTCTCGATAGGGGAAAAGGTCTATCTAAAAGCGAGGTTTCTGACTCTTGTCGAGAAAAAGTTATCCCAATCGCAAAATCTTCTGTGGGGGTTTGATAAAGTGGTTGGCGATAGGTTAATTCGTATTGACGAGTGGTAGATTCAATATCGAGAATATCGAAGGGTTCTTCTATAATTTCGCTGTCAGAATAGTTAAAGCTAACACCAACAGTCCCGTTATAAGCATTGATGGGGACAGTGTAGCTGAGATCGTTGAGCGTGTTGCTGCCATCCGTGTTGATGTATCCTATGTTAAAGCGATCGCCAAATCCAAAGAGATTGTTATGAGTGAGTTGAATTTGACGGCGGTCTGTTCCTACACTGGGCGATCGCTGATTGTCGAAACTTAATTGTAAATCAAAAGCATCGGCTTCTCGTACCTCTACTTCTAAAATACTAACCCCAGAATGAGAACCAGTCGCTAACTCGGCGGATAAATTATCAATTAAAGGATCGAGTTGCAGCAGTTGTAGAGCGTTGAGTAATTTATTAACATTGAGGGGAGTTCCTGTTGCAACTTCTAATCGAGAGCGAACGTAACCAGAATTTAAATGCTCTAATCCTGTAATATTAATTGATTCGACTTCCCCCTCAATGACTTCAATGTTGATGACTCCCCGTTTGACAGCTTGAGGGGGAATAAACGCACCAGAGGTAATGTATCCATTATCTACATACAGTTGTGTAATCGCTCTCTGTGCTTCGAGGAGTTCGGCAAAAGTAATAGGACGAAGGGTAAAGGGTTTGAGAACCTTGGCGAGTTCCTCTGGACTAAAAACTGTGCTACCAACGACTTCAAATTTTCTAATAATGACCGTCCCAGGAATGTCTTCTAAGGATGGTTGCGTTGAAGGGGAAGGCGTTTCTGGTGCTGGTAAGATTTCTTCTAGCGGCGGTAGTGGTTGGGGTTCGAGTGGGGTTTTGGGTGGGGGAAAGACGGGTTGAATGGGAGTTTGTGCTATGGCGTTTAAGGAAGAAAAAACCAGATAAAATGAGAAAAAAAGAATAAATTGCGTTTTTTTTACAATTTTATGGCTATTATTAAATTTTATTTTCATTATTACGAGCAGAAAGATATATGGCATTTAAATATAAGAATGCCCAGCAATTGTTATAAGGTTTGCGATCGCGCTGAAAAATGATTAAATAAACGGTAGTGCTAAACAAGTAAGGATGCATTGTAGTGGTGGACGAAATACCAAATTGCCCCAATATGGTTCTCCACTCGCCAATGTAAAAAATTAATGCTAAAAGTTTTTGCTGACAGGGGTGGAACCTTCACAGATATCGTTGCAGTAACTAGCGATCGCACCATCATAGACCGACTCTCAAACCAACGCGATCGCTTTTTAATCGTTCCCTTACCCAACCAACAATGGATCGTCGTTTATAAAATCCTCTCAGAAAATCCCGAACAATATGAGGATGCAGCTATTCAAGGGATTCGAGATATTATCGGACTGGTAAATAACGAACCCATTCCCACACAAGCGATAGAAGTCGTCAAAATGGGGACGACAGTCGCAACCAATGCACTCCTGGAAAGAAAAGGCGATCGCGTTGTCCTTCTTATCACCAAAGGATTTAAAGATGCGCTACGAATAGGCTACCAAAATCGTCCCGATATTTTTGCCCGTCAGATCGTCTTACCAACGATGCTATACGAGCGAGTAATCGAAGTAGAAGAACGCTACGATGCTCATGGCAATGAATTAAAATCTGTAAAGGTTGAAACTGTCCAAAAAGACCTACAAGCCGTTTACGACGTAGGAATCCGCAGTTGTGCGATCGTTTTTATGCACGGCGATCGCTATCCCCATCACGAACGACAAGTCGCCCAGATTGCCCAGGACATCGGATTTACACAAATTTCTATATCCCATCAAGTGAGTCCGTTAATGAAATTGGTCAGTCGGGGCGATACCACCGTTGTCGATGCTTATCTAACCCCCATTCTGCGGCGCTACGTTAACCAAGTCGCCAGTCAGTTACCTGGAGTCAGATTAATGTTTATGAAATCTGACGGGGGTTTAGTCGCCGCCGAACAATTTCAAGGCAAAGATAGCATCTTAAGCGGCCCTGCTGGGGGAATCGTGGGGGCAGTACAAACCAGTAAAAGGGCAGGGTTTGAGTTAGTGATTACTTTTGATATGGGTGGGACGAGTACCGATGTCGCCCACTTTAAAGGCGAGTACGAACGAAAATTAGAATCAGAAATTGCTGGGGCGCGAATGCGAGTTCCCGTCCTAGATATACATACCATCGCTGCTGGCGGTGGTTCGCTACTCTTTTTTGATGGTTCTAGCTATCGCGTTGGGCCTGAATCTGCGGGTTCTGATCCCGGCCCTGCTTGCTATCGACGCGGTGGCACGTTGGCGGTGACAGATGCTAATGTCATGTTAGGTAAGATTCATCCGCAATATTTTCCTTCGGTTTTTGGCATCAATGGTAACTTACCGCTAGATAAAGAAATTGTCACTAAGAAATTTAGCGAGTTAGCGCAAGAAATAGAAGCTGTTACAGGGAACTATCGTACACCGGAAGAAGTTGCAGAGGGATTTATTGCGATCGCCACCGAAAATATGGCAAATGCTATCAAAAAAATTAGTTTACAGCGCGGTTACGATGTTACTCAATACGTTCTTTGTTGTTTTGGCGGCGCAGGGGCGCAAGTTGCTTGTTTAATTGCCGATACTTTGGGGATGAAAACGATCTTTTTGCATCCATATGCGGGGGTTCTTTCAGCGTATGGAATGGGATTAGCAGATGTGCGGGCAATGAGAGAAATGGGAGTAGAAAAACCATTAACTCAAGCATTAATCTCTCAATTAATCCAGTTAATGAAAGTTTTAGAAACCCAAGCAAAAAGCGAACTCAGTTCGGATCGAACAAAAATACAAGTGGAAATCGTCCGCAAAGTGAATTTAAAATATGAAGGAACTAATTCTACCTTAACGATTGATTTTGCCTCGGATATGGCAACAATGCGAGAAGAATTTGAGGTCGAACATAAATCGCGCTACGGTTTTATTCAATTAGAAAAAACCTTAATTGTCGAATCAGTTTCAGTAGAAGTCGTTCAAACAATGGATACTCCTGAAGAATCATTAATAACTCAGACGCGATCGCTTCATGAATTCCCTACGCCTGCTGAAACGGTAAAAATGTTTAGTATCCAACAATGGCACGATACACCCGTTTATCGACGAGAAGACTTAGAACCAGGAGATAAGATTAAAGGCCCTACAATTATAGTAGAAAAAATTAGCACGATTGTAGTTGAGCCTAAATGGGAAGCCAGATTAACTAAAGGTAATCATTTAATTTTACAGCGTATAGATTGATTGATTATAGGATGAGTCAGAGTATTATTTTCAGGTTTTAATGCCGATTTTGTAAGCTTTTAATTTCTCTATGTACTGTCAAGCCAATCTGTAAAGTATCATCTAACAATTTGCTGTATTCACTAATTTGACAGGCTGGCTCAAAGGTCATTAAAGCCGTTAAGTTTGTTTCTAAGTTTGATAATAATTCATATCGACTCTTAATTAAATTTCGGTGTTTTCTGATAATATTTTCTATTTTTAAAGCATTAATCAAACCTTCTTTAGTCAGCTTTAGTGCTTCTAATAGTTCTTCTCGATTATTAATTTTATTTGTGGTTAAAACCGAAGAAGATTCTAGCTTGTCAACTAATTCTATAGCTTCAATGACGCGATTATATTGTTCTACTTTCTCTGACAATATTGCTATGGATTTAAGCTGCTTAGATTTTTGCCATAGATAAATATTCCAGACGACTAAAAATCCTATACAAATTCCTAAAATCTTCAAAAAACTTTGGGCGATCGCGGTTTCATCTCCTATTGAATTCATAGTACCGCGCAATCCTAGCAGTCCAATTGGCATGACAAAAACTAAGATTAATAGAAAAGTAGAAAGATTCGCGATCGCCAACGAGAAGAAACGTTTTAATTCGCGAAAAAAGAAAACTTTATAAAAATCGATAGCTAACGAATCGACAAACCCTAAATTTGTTAAACTCTCGATTTCTTCTTTCGTAATCTTTAACTCGTTAAGTTGGGAGAACATGGCGATCGCCTAATATTTTTCTTCTTAATTAAACCCTAGAATCTTACCAATAACTTGAAGCGAATGAAGATAAAAGTTGCTTTCGATTTTACGGAAGATAGCAAAAGGTTCGTCAGGGCTGCCGAAAAAAGGTCTGAGCGTCCAGCCTAATTGACTGCCTACAAAACCATATAACACTAACCAAGAACGAATAACATTTTTACGAAATTTTGGTAATTCGTCATCTTTAGCTGGAATTTTTAAAACAGATTGATAAAAGAAATTAACGCCAATTACTCCTGTAATCGTAAAGATAATTATATTCAATAATTGAAAAAAGTAATAATCATTGGTGGAAAGGCGAAAAAAAAGTGCGATCGGAGCAAAGCCGAACAACATTACGCTAATCACCGACATCGACGATAAAAGTAAGGCAAAATATTGAAGAAAATTAAACTTAGAACCAGAAATAATATCAAAGAAAAATAAGGTTGGCAAGCAAATAATTAAAGTGAGTAGATATAAAGCAGGTAATTTAATTCCCGAAGATAGCAGTTGCATCCAGCTATGAGATGAACCAATAATACTGCCATAAATTGCAAAAAAAACTGAATTACATATTAGCAGTGCAAAGATTTTTTCCTCTAACTTGATTCCCTTTTGTATCTCTTCTAAAAAAAGAGTGCGATCGCGCAAAAAACTAATTAAAATTGCAAAGTAATTCATCTTATTCTTAAACAAATAATATCCAGCTTAACTAACGTTTTTAGGACGGTCAAGTTTAGCTTTAAAAAAAGCTTATTGCTTATAATGTCTTCAATAATTGCTCGATTTATAAGACAGTTTAAAACTTATAAATATTAATTACTACAGTCCCAGCTTTCCAAATTTCGGAATAACCAAGAGGACGAGTTCGTCAGATTTACAGTTGACAAAAGCTTGAGATTATGGGTCGATTATAATTCGGACACTAATAACGCAAGTTTTTAGTTATAAATATCTTGGTTATCAATCCCACTTAGCGAAAAAATTTCTGGCGATACGGAGAAAGAAACATTGGGTGTAGAACTTCGCAGTTACGTCTACCTAGACAACTTACAATCTCAACACGCAGCCTATATTGGTACGGTAGCAGTAGGATTTTTGCCACTACCAGGAGATACTTCGCTATGGATTGAAGTGTCTCCTGGAATAGAAATCAACAAAATTACCGATATTGCGCTTAAATCTGCCGTCGTTCGTCCTGGCGTACTCTTTGTAGAACGACTTTACGGACTCTTAGAAATTCATTCTAGCTCTCAAGGCGAAACGCGAGCAGCAGGGAAAGCGATATTACAATCATTAGGCGTAAGTCCGCAAGATTGTATTAAACCGCAAATTGTCTCCAGTCAAATTATTCGCAATATCGATGCTTATCAAGCACAACTCATCAACCGCAACCGACGCGGACAAATGCTCTTAGCCAATCAAACCTTATACGTGCTAGAAGTTCAACCAGCTGCTTATGCAGCCCTAGCAGCCAACGAAGCGGAAAAAGCAGCCTTAATTAATATTCTACAAGTAAGCGCGATCGGCAGTTTCGGGCGGCTTTATTTAGGTGGAGAGGAGAGAGATATCTTAGCAGCTTCGAGAGCAGTTTTAGCAGCAATGGAAAAAATACCGGGTCGCGACCCTTCCAGTTTTGGAAAGACAGAATAAAGGTTTAGGTTTAGGAGAGGTAAAGCAAAATGATGAATAAGTGATTGGAAAAAGAACTCGCTAGATGGCGTTAATTTTTGATTTGGCGTGGGGAGATGTCACTTACTAGCGATAAAATCGCGGATTATCTCGGCTGTTCCTTGCGCGTTTTGATACCATCCCTTGAGGTCTAGCTGGATATAGACGGGTAGCTTCTCGCCTGATGAAAATAACAAGCTGACAGGTTGCAAGGGAACGCGATCGCTACTTTCTTTATCAACAATAACCTCTTTAACTTCCCCAAGCGATCGCAGCACAATTTTAGTGCCAAGCAATCCCTGTTCTCTAACAGCAACAATACCTAGTCTTTTATCAAGGGTACATTGTATATTTTTAACCAAATCTACTGCCGCCCAACTTGCCAATCCTATCCACACTACGATTAAAACTAAAGAGAAAAATTTATTCGATAAGGGTTCGGATTGCAAAACAAGGTCAACAATAAAACAGACTCCTAGAATAGGCAAGCTGGCTGCCAAAAACCATACTTCAGTCGGTCGGCTATAAATTGCTAACTTGGTGGGCGTGTTTTCTAGAATCTGCATAAATAACGCATTTAATATCTATAACTTTATCTACATCTACTAATCAGATAATTCCCAAAAATTTATGACAACATAACATCTAAATTGTTGCATTAGTTTTTTCATCAGTGAAGCGATCGCGTATTTCTTAGAGATACTAAGGATTTCAAAACATTTTTTCAAAAAACTTAAAAAAGTAAGCTTTAGTTCTTTATTTTGTTATTTTAAGAAGATGTTTGTCGCTTGCCAAGCCATAAAAAGCTGACTAGACCGAGAAAAATTCTTCAAAACAAGAGATTTTGCGATTATGTCTCAGCGTTTAATAAAATTTCAGTAATGGAGTTGTCTTTAACCGCTAAAATCTATTACGCTAGTAGACTAGCTCTGTCAATAAAATTTTTATAAACATTTTAGTCGAGTCAAACCCTTACCCAAGTGCAGTATTTAAACCTTTATGTCTGATATCGATCGATTAGAGCCTGCTGGCAAAGGCGATGTTATTGTCTATATGCCTTACTATCCAAAAGACAAGCACGCTGTTTTACCCTTCGCTTTGACCCTCTATTCTAAAGGTTATTTAGAAGGAAAACGCCGCATAGAAAACAGCGAAAGCATCCCCTTCGTTGCGACTTGGTTCGTTTCTAAGCTTCCCGCAGAATTGACCCGTTGTCGATTGCAATTTGAAGGACAGGCAGAATTGAGTTATGAAATCACCATTTCTAATTCGGAGTTTGTCAACTATTTGATGGATTCGATAAAATTCTTCAAAGAAGCGGGAGCGGCAGATTTTCCGCAAGCTTTTTATCGAAAGCTGCTTCGTTTTGATACAACAGAATGATAACATCATCAAGCAAGGAGCGATCGCGTGGCGAAGTCGGCTAAATCTTTGATAATCGGCTCGGTAAAAGCTTATAGCGGCAAAACAGGAATTATCCTATCAATAGCTCGTCAGTTACAAGAAAAAAATATTGCGATCGCCTATGGAAAACCCGTAGGAACCAGAGAAACAACCGCAGAGAATGACGAAGGAGACGTAGGAGCGATCGCGAGAGTGCTAGCCTTGTCTGAAGCACAAACAGGAAAGCCTTTACTGTATCTCAATAAAAAAAACCTCGATAGACGCTTAGGAGGCGAAGACACCACAAATTATACTCAAGCCTTAGTGAATTTTGTCGGACGACTTGAGGGAGATTTGGTTTTCTTAGAAGCAGCGGGAACCCTTGATGAAGGAAGTTTGTTCGATCTCTCTCTAGAACAAATGGCTGAGGCGGTCGATTCTCGCGTATTGCTGGTCAGTCGTTACACTTCTTCATCGATCCCAGACAGCTTTTTAAAGGCTAAAAAAGATCTTGGCGATCGCCTTTTAGGAGTCATTATCAACGATATTCCCATCGAGAAATCAGAAGAAGTCCAAACCCTCATCAAACCGTTTCTAGAAAATCTTGGGATCGCTGTTTTAGGAATGTTACCTAGCAGTCGTTTATTGCGCAGCGTCAGCGTTAGAGAACTCGTTCGTCAATTGGGTGCTACGGTTCTCTGTCGCAGCGATCGCCTAGATTTAATGGTAGAAAGTTTAACGATTGGCGCAATGAACGTCAACTCCGCCTTAGAATATTTTCGTCAAGGGGAGAACAAAGCCGTTATAACCGGAGGCGGTCGCAGCGATTTACAATTAGCCGCTTTAGAAACTTCGACTAGTTGTCTGATTTTGACGGGTCACACGCCGCCTCAACCAATGATTCTCAGTCGTGCTGAAGATTTGGAAATCCCGATTTTAGCCGTCAATCTCGACACGCTGACGACCGTAGAGATCGTCGATCGCGCTTTCGGTCAAGTCCGCCTTCAAGAACAAATCAAAATCGAATGTATCCAAGAGTTAACGAGTCAATATTTTGACCTCGATCGCTTTCTAACTAAATTAGGCGTAATTCATCATTCATAATTCATCATTCATAATTTATATGGCTATCCCCGATGTCCGGTGACGATGTAAGAAACGCGCTGAGCGATATTGGTGGCGTGATCTGCCATTCTTTCGAGATAGCGAATCAACAGTCCGAGTAAAAGAATAGGTTCTACCACCCCTTTAATATCTCGCTGATAAGCTAGCTTTTGATAGAGGCGATCGTAAGCATCATCCACTGTATCATCTAATTGCTTGACTTTTTGACCTGCATCTGGTTCGAGTTCGGCAAGCGAGACGAGACTGGTGGCTAACATAAGCTGTGCGTGTCGCGACATGGCTTCAATCTCGTTCATACAAGAGTGAGGAGGATAAGAAAAAAGCTTAATGGCGATTTCTGCTGTATCCTTAGCATAGTCCCCAATTCTCTCCAAATCTCGAACTAATTGCATGAAAGCACTCAGGACGCGCAAATCTTGAGCGACGGGAGCTTGTAGCGTTAGCAGCGTAGAACACTCTAACTCTATTTGACGATAGTAGCGATCGATTCGCTTATCGAGTGCCGGAATTTTTTCGGCGGCGGCTAAATTTCGCTCGAATAAAGACTGATGGCTCAGACGAAAAGACTCTTCGACTAGCGTTCCCATACGCAGAACATCTTGTTCTAAACGTCTGAGACAGCGTTCAAAATGCGCTCTTTCAGAATGTTGGTTATGCAAAGATAGGCTCACTAGCTCGCGCCCAAAAATTGATTAAGTTTATTTTTTATTAAGAGGGAAAAATAAAAGTTTCTACCATCAATTATACTAAATGAAAAAAAAAGTGCTATGTATCTTTAGATTAAGGCTTGTATAAGTTCAATGTAAAATTAAGCACTATTAATCTTTATTTTGATACCGTGGTAATTCGATTTGCAACCAAGCACCGCTCGTTTCGGGATGGTTTTTAGCAACGATCGCGCCGTTATGGGCTTTAATAATTTGCTGGGCGATCGCGAGTCCCAATCCGCTCCCGCTACGATAAGGTAGCGTTTCAGTGGCTTCAGGAGCGATCGCGTATCTTGCTCTAGAAGGATCGCCCCGATACAAGCGCTCGAATACGTGGGGAAGGTCTGAGGCATTAAAGCCAGAACCCGAATCAATAACGTTAATTTGAACGGTATTTGCGTCGGGAAGTTCTATTTCAAGGCGAATACTCTTGTCTACAGGACTATGCTTGATAGCATTATCTAATAAGTTGAGAAAGACTTGCGTCAGACGAGAGCGATCGGCTTGTAGCGAAATGGAATCGGAAGATCGATAGTCGAGAGTAATATTTCTTTGTTCTGCCAGGGGGATCAAACTTTGCCAAGCCGCAAAAATGATTTCTTGTAGTTCGACCGATTCATAGGAGAGATGGCGAGCGGGATTTTCTTGTAGCTGACCGAGATCGAGCCATTCTTGAATTAGAGACATCAAGCGTTTCGTTTCTTTGAGCATTTGCTCGACCCAACGGCGTTCGGGATAGGAAAGCCGTTTTTCTAAGGCTTCTGCGACTAGGGAGATGGAAGTAAGCGGCGTTCTTAATTCGTGAGTCAGATCGGAAAAAGCCCGCTCTCGCGATCTCGTTAATTCTACTAAAGGTTGTCGATTGTCTAAAAAAACGCTGACTTGTCCTTCAGCTAGCGAATAACTCAACGCTTTAAGGGCGATCGATTTTTCTCCTTCGCTTGCGTAATAGGTTGGATAATAAACCCATTCTTGGCTTTGAGGTTTTTGAGTCGAGCGGGTTCGTTCGATTAATCGATCGAGTTCGTAGGAGCGGACTAATTCTAATAACAAACGAATTTGTCCTGGTTGCCAGCGATCGATTTTGAGTAACTGACGAGCCTGCTGATTGCACCAGAGCAGTTGATTTTCTTCATCGACTTGCAAGTAACCTATGGGAGCTTGTTCGAGTAAGTTTTGCCAAGTTTGCAACTCTTGTTCGAGACGCTGACATTTTTGATTGAGATAAGCCATCTCGCGCCGTACTAAAGACGAGCTTGGGAAAGCCTGAATGAGATCGGCAGTATCTGACGATGCTGTCAACATCTGAGCTAACTGACGTTTGAATTCGTATTGCTTCCAGAAATAGAAAGCAAGTCCTAAACCAACTCCCAATATAAAGGCAAAAAAGTCATCTATCTTCTGAATTATGTCGATCTCAGCAGGGAATTCTCACTCTAAGATAACTTTTACGCTTACTCAATTACCAAAGGTAATTAGCCGAAATTCTCGGTCTAAAGAATCATTTTTTTGTAGTTGAAACTACAGATTATTTTCACTGGTCGTAGGTACGTAAAGAAATTTGATAATTAAAGATGTTAAATAATAGGCTAACAAATTAACTAGTGTAGAATGTAACGATCGCAAATTGGGGCAAGCTATTTGTTATTTCAACGCGATCGCCTCTAAATTTAATAAGCCTTTCCTAAACTTTTCTTTTATGATAGTAAAGAGGAGCAGTTGAGTGAATATCCTCGAATTTTCTCTGTTAGTTTGGATAGGTTCGTTTACCGCAGGCTTTTTAGGAGCGCTGACTGGTTTAGGCGGAGGAGTGGTTATCGTTCCCCTCTTGACTTCAGTTTTTGGTGTAGATATTCGCTACGCTATTGGCGCTTCCTTGGTGTCCGTCATTGCGACTTCATCGGGAGCGGCATCCGCTTATATTAAAGAAGGCTATACGAATTTACGCTTGGGAATGTTTCTAGAAGTGGCGACGACCATTGGCGCTTTAATTGGTGCTGCGATCGCGACTTTAGTTTCTATTAAAGCACTAACTCTCGTACTGGCGATCGTTCTTTTGTATTCCGCCTATTTAACCCAGCAACCGAGACTCGAATATGCTAACGACGAACCATCCGATCCCTTAGCTACCCGTTTAGAACTCAATAGCACTTGTCCAACTTCTGACGGAGTAATGGCTTATCAAGTTCGTTCCCTACCACTGGGGTTTAGTTTGATGACCTTGGCGGGAATCCTATCTGGGTTGCTTGGCATTGGTTCGGGAGGGTTGAAAGTCCTAGCAATGGATCGAATTATGGGTCTCCCGTTTAAAGTCTCTACGACTACCAGCAATTTTATGATTGGGGTGACGGCGGCAGTATCGGCAGGCGTTTATTTGGCAAGGGGTTATATCGATCCAGGATTATCAATGCCTGTGATGTTGGGCATCTTTCCTGGCGCTTGGCTAGGAGCAAAGGTTTTAGTGAAAGCAAAAACTCAAATCTTAAGAATTATCTTCAGTTTAGTATTAATCGCAATGGCAATTAAGATGGTTTACAACAATCTGATAGGAGGATTTTAGAATGGCGCAATCTAATTCCGAGCATCAGGAATCGAAACATTTTGCGCAGATAATAGCTGCGGTTATGTCGAGTAATAATACCAATCTGTTTTCATTACAGCACGACGAGCTAGAAAGCAAAATTAATGTAGAAACAAAGGCGACACAAGTATCAAGACGGTCGAGCGATCGCCAATTAGAACAATTATTAAGTAATTTACTTAAATATGGCGTTTTGCTAGCTAGCGCGATCGTTTTAATTGGTGGGATTCTTTATTTAAGTCGTCACGGTGGCGAACCTGCCGATTATCAGTTTTTTCAAGGAGAACCAGCAGAGTTTTGTTCTCCGATAGGTGTAGTGAAGGCGGTTTTGTCCGGTAGCAGTTGCGGTTTGATTCAGTTTGGACTGTTATTACTTGTTGCTACGCCAATGATTCGCGTCGTCGTTTCTCTATTGGTTTTTTGTTGGCGGCGAGATTTTCTTTATGCGATCGTAACTTTGTTAGTATTATCTGGGCTAATTTACAGCAGTGTAGGGGCTTATATTAATTTTTATTAGTTGTGAAAGAGGTTCGGTCTAGCTAGCTATTTCCTAGACATTATTGTACACTTATCTACAAGCCTAGAAGAAAGAGACAAGTGTACAAGCCAAACGAGTTTGCCAAAAAACTAAGAGTCTCCATCAAAACTTTACATAGATGGGACGAAACCGGAAAACTACCAGCAAAAAGAACTTTATCAGGTCATAGATATTATACAGACGAAGACTTTCTAGTAGCTCAAGGAATCAAACCCCCTTTATCAAAAAGGAAAATTGTTGTTTACTGTCGAGTATCATCAACAGCACAAAAACCAGAGTTAAAGAATCAAATTATAGCAATGGAGAGTTTTTGTTTAGGGCGTGGTTTGGCGGTAGATGAATGGATACAAGAAATTGGCGGAGGTTTGAATTTTAGACGAAAAAAATTTTTATCTATTATTTTTTCAATACTTAAAGGAGAAATAGGGGTTTTAGTAATCGCTCATAAAGATAGATTATGTAGATTTGCTTTTGAGTTTGTAGAAGAGTTGGCTAATTCTGTAAGATGTGAAATCATCGTAGCCAATCAAGAATCTTTATCGCCGCGGCAAGAATTAGTGGAAGATTTGATGGCTATTATTCATTGTTTTTCTTGTCGTTTGTACGGTCTAAGAAATTATTCAAAACAACTTAAAGAAATCATTGACAATCCTCGACAAGACGAAATAAACTTGGACAAGAAAAAGGTACAGTGTTAGGTCAATGCTACTTTCCAGAAAAACCCAACTCAAATTAAATCAATCGCAAAAGCTATTAATGGCAAAACACGCCGGAATAGCTAGATTTACTTATAACTGGGGTTTGGCAACATGGCAAGATTTATATTTAAGTGGATTGAAACCTAACAAATATATCCTCAAAAAATTTTTTAACAACCATGTAAAACCTGAGTTTACATGGATTAAAGAAAAAGGAATTTGTCAAAAGATAACTCAATATGCTTTTGATAATCTGGGGAATGCTTTTGATAATTTCTTTAAAGGAAAATCACAATATCCTCAATTTAAAAAGAAAGGTAGAAATGATAGTTTTACTGTTGACGCTGGCGGGAAAGCTATACTTGTAGGTGGAACTAGACTAAAACTTCCTACAATCGGATGGGTAGGAACCTATGAAGGTCTACCTCATACAACTTGCCAAAGTATTACTATTTCAAGAATTGCTAACAATTGGTTTATTGCTTTTGCTTACGAGCAAAAACACGAACCAACAGAAAAACAACATGAAATAGTAGGAGTAGATTTAGGAGTTAAAGAACTAGCTACATTAAGTACAGGTGTAGTTTTACAAAATCCTAAACACTATAAAAAGAATTTAACTAAACTACAAAAACTATCTAGAAAATATGCCAAAACAGTAAAAGGGAGTGCTAATCGATTAAAAGCTAAATTAAAACTAGCAAGACATCATGCTAAAGTCTCTAATTTAAGAAAAGACACACTACATAAAATCACGACTTACTTATGCAAGAACCACGCAAAAATAGTAATAGAGGATTTGAATGTGTCAGCCCTGGTAAAAAATGAAAAACTAGCTCAATCTATTAGCGATTGTGGATTCCACGAATTCAAACGACAACTAGAATATAAGTGTTTGAAGTTTGGTAGTGAATTAATCATCGCCGATAGATTTTTTGCTAGTTCTAAAACTTGCTCTAATTGTGGTTGTCAGAAAAGTAATTTAACTTTATCAGATAGAATTTTCAACTGTGATAATTGCAGTTTTTCTATTGACAGAGATTTAAATGCTTCAATCAACCTATCGCGTCTGGCTAAGGCGTGAAAGCTTACTGAGGGTTAACCGCTCCGATGCCCCCGTTGAAGTAAGAAGTAATGACTAGTTATGTCTAAGATTTATGTAGCAGAGCCTAAGAAGTTTTAGTAATATGTCTAGGCTAAAATTAAATTTTGGAGTGCGATCGTGATTTCTATATCTTGCTTCTCGAATGACAGATATACTACAAAATTTTCTTATTAGGTCGATTGTAGCCCAAGCTAATAACGCAAGTTGCTAGTTAACTCAAGTTGCCAGTTACGTGCAGAAAAGAAGCTAATACAATAAAATCTCTCCAGAAGCCATAAAGCTTGGAGAGAAAAAAATGCTTACCGAAATTATAGCCATTTATGCTATTAGTGATGACCTACTAAAAGCCATAGGACATAGCGAAGATCTGCGCACACAGATGAGTGACGCTGAAGTAATAACAACTGCACTGGTAGCTGCAAGGTTTTTTGGGGGCAATCATCATCTAGCTCGTGTTTATCTGTGGGAGCATGGGTTGATTCCGAAAATGTTAAAAGCTTCGAGATTTTCACGTCGCTTGCATCGTTTGTTTTTACTCTTGCTCGATCTATTTGACTTTGTGGGAATGATATTGAAGTCCGTCAATGAACAGACCGAGTACCTGTTGGATTCTTTTCCCGTGCCTGTGTGCGATAACAATGGCTTTTTACTCAAGGTAGCAACGTTCATTCTGGCTTTTACCTTGGAATCAGCTTTCATCAATTAAACCGCACTCACGCCATCTGTATCATTGCTCAGTCATTCTTTGGTAACTGAGTGGCTTGATTTTGCCAAGATTTTCAGTTGATGAGTTGACTAATCTAACCCGCAACTTGAGTTATTACAGGGAACTGAAGCCGCCAAAAAAATTTTTCTAAAATCGAGTGCATTTATTTATGCTATTCCCATAGTTGCTTTGTTAGGGTGGGGCGCGATCGCGTTTTTGGCTGGCAAGCTACACGAATACAATAGTGCCGATGCGATTAATAATCGAGCGCTGGCTAATCAAACATTACGGGTTCGACAAAACTGCTTGCAGCAATATTTGAAAAATTCTCAAAAAATGAATCCAAGCCAAGATGGTTTCTCTTAATTTAGAAATAACTGAGCCAATTTTAAAATTTAGAGACACCGATAAAAAGCTTTTAAGATACAGCATTTAGGTTTAAATATTTCCTATCAGTATTTATCTAAAAATCAATGGTTGAAATATACTGAGCCTTACGTTGCAGAGCTTAAAATAAGTCAAAGCGATGATTTGCTGAAGTTGGAAGTTTTGAGAAAAGCTTATGAGGCGACAATGATCCCTTTAATTTCTTTAGCAACAATTCAGGGTTTTACTCCTGGATGGTCATACAATTAATAATTTCTTTTTAAAACAAATAAACTTATGGCAAAAATTCAACTGCATTTTAATGGCAATTTTTCTATAAAAAAAGAGGAATTGAATAAAATTCTTCAAGCTGCATCTGAGGAAAAAGGATTAGATGACGAGCTAGAAAATTTGATGAGGCGTACCAGTTTAGGTAATGCCAAGGTAGGACGAATAAAAAGTTGGGCAATTCGAGCAGGATTAGTTAAAAATAATCATCTCAGTCCAGAAGGAGAAATTATATGGCGAATAGATCCTTTATTAGAATCAATCATTACCGAAACAACGCCCATCGGGTTAACTATCGAGAAAACTTACTACAGCGAATTAATCTAAGCGATCGCTTTTTGACGCTTCATCATGACTTAGATAAAGAATTAGAAGCCATCAAATCCATGTGTGCTGGTGTTAACAAACAAATGGTTTTACTAGAAGGTTTAGACTGCCTCATTACCTATCTCTACGTCCAGCCTAACAGTCACATAACCTTATCCCTCTTCTGTCATTTTCCGGTATTTCCTATTAATAAAAGGTTTTCGAGAGGAGTCACAGCAATCCATTGAGCTATTTGTAGTTAAAATTCCCTCATGCGATCGATGAGGGAATTTCTCT